>NZ_JBTSRB010000018.1:0-54351 GCF_054637675.1 Metallibacterium sp. | reverse complement strand
GATCGCCAACATGCTCGGCGTGCGTCGCGAGGGCGTGACCGAAGCGCAGGCACAAGGAAGGAAACGCTGCGCGGCATTCCTGCAACCGAAGCAGCACGGCAGCGACTCAGATGCGGCCCATGAGCAGCAGAATGATCACGATGATCAGGACGATGCCCAAGCCACCGCTGGGTCCATAGCCCCAGCTTCTGCTGTGTGGCCAACGCGGAATCGCGCCGAGCAAAAGTACAATCAGGACAATCAGCAATATCATGCCAAGCATCGGGTTTCTCCATGCGCAACGGGCGGTGACGCAGGTGCACTGCCACCATGCGCGGATCGATTGACGGAAACACAGCAGGGTCGCTGCAGTGGATGCGGATCAGAGATGCAGGGCGCCCGTGCCGAAGATTCCGATCAGTCCGATGATGATCAGATAGATCGCGACGATGTAATTCAGCAGTCGCGGCATGATCAGGATCAGCACGCCGGCAATCAGCGAAACCAGTGGCCCGATACTCAGATACAGATGCATGATGATGTTGTCCTTTGATCACGCGATAGCACATCGCGCCAGTGATCAGCCTTCGGTTGTTGAAAAGTGCCTCGCGGATCGGCAATCGGCCCGTCTGAGCCGGTTCAGCGCAGCGACCGCTCGAATGCGGCGACCTGGGCGTCGGCCATGTCCTTGGCGATGCCATAGCGCTCTTGCACTTTGCCCACCAGGTACTCGCGATGGCCGTCCTTCTGGCCCAGATCGTCGTCGGTGAGCTTGCTCCACTGCGTCTTGAGCTTGCCGTGCAGTTGTGACCACTTGCCTTTGATGATGTCGTTATTCATTGTTGTTCCTTCAAGTTGGTGGGTACGGAGCAGCGATGGACTTCTGGCGCACGCTGCCTGTCTTGCCGAACAGGAACGGGCTTGGCATCAAGCGCGCCTGCATCAATGTCGGCCGCGCCGGCTGTAAACAAACGAGACGAGAAACAGCACCAGAAACACGATGAACAGGATCTTGGCGATTCCAACCGCGGCGCCGGCGACACCGGTAAAGCCAAGAATCCCGGCGGCCAGCGCGATGACCAGGAATATCACTGCGTAATACAGCATGCTGTCGCTCCTCAATTGTGATCGCATGACGCTGGGCTCCATGGCGGCGGGGTGGACAGATCACGGCAAAGTGCGGTCGATTTGGAACTGGTCGAACATGCAGCAGCCGGAAGAACGTCGTGGCTGATTCATGCGCCGCCAGAGCGGGTGCCGCACTTGGCAGAATCCGAACGGAACTTTATCCATCAGATGGTTTGCAGTCGGTGCGCTGACGTACAAAGCAACCGTGTGCTCTCGGTGACACCGGTGCGATGTGCTCGTTGAATGCGCCTGCGGTGCGGACCCCGGGGTGTTGGACTGCGAAGTTCAGTCATGCCATGCCCACCGCGCGCAGCGATGGGTGCGTCCTCACCGTAGCGGCCGCACCAGCTTGAGCAGGTCGGTGTGGAAGCCGTTGCGCTCGTACAGGGTGCGGGCGCGGGTGTTGCCGGGGAACACGTTGAGGGTCAGCGCGACGGCGCCGTGTTCGCGCGCCCAGTCCTCGGCCCAGACGAGCAGGGCGCGGCCGATGCCTTGGCTTTCGCGCGCGGCGGGCACGGCGAGGTCGGAGATGTGCGCGGTGGGTTTGCCGCTGAGCAGGTCGCTGCTTTTTTGCAGATGCAGCAGCGCGGCGGGCTCGCCGTCGTTGTCTTCGGCGATGAACATGTAACTGCCGGGCGGCTCGTCCAGCAGGTGCCGGCGCAGGTCGCCGCGCAGGTGGCTGAGCGCCTCGCTGCGCTTGCGCCACGCGGGCAGGTCAAAGGCCAGCAGGCGCTCGGCCAGACTCAGGATGAAAGCTTCATCGCCGGCTTCGGCGAGGCGGAAGTGCAGCTCCGGGGTGGTGTCGCTCATGCGCGGTGCGGTCGTGACGGCGGCGGTGTGTCGTGGGAGCCAATTTAGCCTGAACGCAGGGCTGTGGAAAAGGGCCGGGCGCTTGTGGCGTCGCGTCGTGGTTTGCACGCACTGCGGAAACGCCGTGTATGCGTTTTCGCAGTGGTGTCTGTATCTGTGGCTCAGCCGAACAGCGCTTCCGGCAGATCCATCAGGCTGGCGGCGCCGGCGCGCAGGCTCGTGGCGTGCGCCTCGGTGCGCGGCAGGATGCGCTGAAAGTAGAACCGCGCGGTGGCGCGCTTGGCCTGCTTGAACTTGGCGCCGCGCGCGCCGGCATCGGCGGCGGCTACGCCGCGCGCCCAGAAGTAGGCGAGGGTGATGTAGCCGCTGTAGAACAAATAGTCGACCGCGGCCGCGCCGATTTCATCAGGATTGCCGGCGGCGGCCACGCCCACGCGCTGGGTGATCTCGCCCCATTGCTGCGCCAGCTTGCCCAGCGGGGCGACGAACTCGGCGAGCGGCGCGTTGCCGGCATGCTGCTGGCAAAACGCGCCGATGCGCTCCAGGAACAGCTTGAGTCCCGTGCCTTGCAGTTGAAACACCTTGCGCCCGAGCAGATCCAGCGCCTGGATCTGCGTGGTGCCCTCGTAAATGGTGGTGATGCGCGCGTCACGCGCGAACTGCTCCATGCCCCATTCGGCGATATAGCCGTGGCCGCCAAGAATCTGCTGGGCGTCGTAAGTGCACTGGTTGGACAGCTCGGTGAGCAGGCCCTTGCAGATCGGAATCAGGAACGACAGCTCCTGCTCGGCGCGCTCGCGCTGTGCGGCATCGGTGCTGCGCAGTTCGGTATCGCCCAGCAGCGCGGCGTGCAGCACCAGCACGCGCCCGGCTTCGGCGATGGCTTTCTGCGTGAGCAGCATGCGCCGCACATCCGCGTGCACGATGATCGGGTCGGCCGGTTTGGCGGGGAACTTGGCGCCGCTGAGCGCGCGCATCTGCAGGCGTTCGCGCGCATAGGCGAGGCTGTTCTGGTAAGCGCGTTCGATCAACCCCAGGCCTTGAATACCGACCGCGAGACGCGCCGCATTCATCATGGTGAACATGGCGGTCAGACCTTTGTGTGGCTGGCCGACTAGATAGCCTTCGGCACCGTCGAAGTTCATCACGCAGGTCGCCGAACCCTTGATGCCCATCTTGTGCTCGATCGAGCCGCAGGCGACGCCGTTGCGCGCGCCCACGCCGCCATCGCGCGCCACCTTGAATTTGGGCACCACGAACATGGAAATACCCTTGGTGCCGGCCGGAGCGTCGGGCAGGCGCGCCAGCACCAGATGCACGATGTTCTCGCTCAGATCCTGCTCGCCGCCGGTGATGAAGATCTTGGTGCCACTGATCTTGTAGCTGCCGTCGCTGCCCGGCTCGGCGCGCGTCTTCAGTAGGCCCAGATCGGTGCCGCAATGCGGCTCGGTCAGGCACATGGTGCCGGTCCAGCGCCCGGCGACGATGGGCTTGAGAAACACCTCGCGCTGCCATTCCTCGCCATGTTGCAGCAGTGCCTCGGTGGCGCCGGCCGAGAGCAGCGGATAGTTGCTCCACGACAGGTTGGCCGAGTCCAGCATCTCCTTGACCAGCGCGCCGATGGTCTCGGGCAAATCCTGGCCGCCGTAAGCCTCGGGCGCGGTCAGCCCGGCCCAGCCACCAGCCACGAACTGCGCGTTGGCGTCCTTGAATCCAGCCGGCGTGGTCACGCTGGCGCTGGCCTTGTCGTAGTGGCAGCCCTCGGCGTCGCCGCTCTGGTTGAGCGGGGCCAGTACCTGCTCGCTGAAGCGCGCGGCTTCATCGAGTACGGCGTCAATGAGTTCGCGGTTGAGCGCCTCGCCGCGCGGCAGCGCCTTGAGCACCCGTTCGGCGTCGAGCACGTCGTAGAGGGCAAAACGCATGTCTTCCAGCGGCGCGGCGTACTTGGTCATGGTCGATCTCGGGATGGGCGGGAATATGGTCAGCGCCAGGCGTCGGGCAGGCCGGGCACCGGCGACAGGTAACCCTGATGCGTCAGCGGATAGTCGCGTTGGTCCCCGGGCTTGGGTCCGGCGCGTACGCTGCCGTCGAGGTTGTAGGCGATGTTGCCGGCCTTGTCGGCCAGCAGCGCAGCGCGCGCGGCAACGCCGGGCTGCAGAGTGAGCACGGCGACGTCGGAGCCGGTCGCGGCGATGTCCATATCCAGCGTCGTGTCGACCAAGCCGGCCAGGTGTCCGGCGATGCTCAGGCGCAGTTCCAGTCGGGTGAAGCGCATGCTGCGCAAGGCGTAATTTTGCAAGCGCACGGTGACCCGCCAACGGCCATCGGCCTGCTGGCGGATCTCCTGCACGCTGGTCGCGGGCGGGAAGATCGGCCGGGTCGTGGCGCAGCCAGCGAGCAGCAGCACGGCGACAAGTGGGATGAGCGCACGCTTCATGACAAACCTCGAACAAGCGTTTGAATCATACTCCCGAGTATGGTGTGGCCCGCAAGCCGGCTGTGGCGTTTGGCGGCACCTGCCGCGGTCGCCAATGCCAGCCAAAAACACGGCGTGGTGACTGCCGGCGAGACCGCCGCAGACTTGCCCGAGCGTCGGAAGGGGCTTTCTTTTGCGCCGGGAATGCTTACAATACACGGCTTTTCCACGCCGCAATCCCGGAACGGGACTCGGTGTCACTCGGGAGTTTTGTTCCTCATGGTCAAGATTCGTCTGACGCGCGGCGGCGCCAAAGGTCGCCCGTTCTACCACGTGGTAGTCACCGATCAGCGCAGCAAGCGCGATGGCCGCAGCTTGGAGCGCGTCGGGTTCTTCAATCCGATGGCCGCCGGTGGCGAACAGCGCCTGCAGCTTGACGTGGCCAAGGTGCAGGGCTGGGTGGCCAAGGGCGCGCAACTGTCCGACAAGGTGCGCGTGCTGGTCAAGGAAGCCTCGCGGCAAGCTGCTTGAGCGAAACACGCTGGGTCGTGCTGGGCCGCATCGTTGGCCATCACGGATTGCGCGGCGAGTTCAGGCTGTATTCGTACACCGAGCCTCCCGAGCAGATATTCAGCTACCGCCCCTGGCGCCTGCGGGCCGCCGATGGACGTGAAACCGAGCTGCAGCGCGTCAACGGCAAGCGTCACGGCAAGGCGCTGATCATCAGCCTACCCGGGGTGCTGGATCGCGACGCGGCCACCTGGATGGATGCCGAAGTCAGTGTGGCGCGCGCGGCGCTGCCGCCGCTGGCGGAAGGCGAGTTTTACTGGGCCGATCTCGAAGGACTCGAGGTCATCACCCTCGAAGGCGTGTCGCTGGGGCGGGTCAGTCACCTGATTTCGACCGGCGCTAACGATGTGATGGTAGTGCGGGATTCCGAGCGTGAGCGGCTGCTGCCGTTCGTGCCCGGACAGTGGGTGCAGCAAGTGGATCTGGCCGCCGGTCGCATCGTGGTGGACTGGGATCCGGCGTTCTGAATCGCGGGAGCGGGAACATGCGTATCGATGTCGTCACGCTGTTTCCAGAATTCGTACAGCAGAGCGCGGCGCTGGGAGTGATCGGCAGGGCACAGACGCGCGGGCTGCTCGAGCTCGGCACCTGGAATCCGCGCGATTTCGCCAGCGATGCCTACCGCAGGGTGGACGAACGTCCCTTCGGCGGTGGGCCTGGCATGGTGATGCTGATCGAGCCTTTGCGCGCGGCGCTTGCCGCAGCGCAGGCCGCAGCGGCAACACCGGCGCCCGTGGTGTACCTGAGCCCGCAGGGCACCAGGCTCACCCAGGCGCGCGTCGAGCAGTTTGCGCAGATGCCGCGCCTGCTGCTGCTGTGCGGGCGTTATGAAGGTGTGGACGAGCGCTTGCTCGAACACGCGGTCGACGAGGAAATTTCGCTCGGCGACTACGTGCTTTCGGGCGGCGAGTTGGCTGCCGCCGTCGTGCTGGATGCGGTTGGGCGCCTGCTGCCGGGGGCGCTCAATCACAGCGAATCGGCGGCGCAGGATTCTTTCGCGGATGGCCTGCTGGACTGTCCGCACTACACGCGGCCCGAGCGGGACGCGCTGGGTGATGTACCGCGGGTGCTGCTTTCTGGCGACCACGCGGCCATCCGCCGCTGGCGCCTGAAACAGGCGCTGGGGCGCACCTGGCTGCGGCGCCCGGACCTGCTGGCGGAACGCGTGCTCGATGCCGAGCAACGCCAACTGCTGGACGAATTTCGCCGCGAGCGGCTGGCGGCGTTAGGCTAGGCGTTCATTGTCGGGCGCATGCACTACGGAACCCAGGATCATTGCCATGAACAAGATCGTTGAACAATTCGAAAAGGTCCAGATGACGCGCACCCTGCCCGAGTTCTTTCCGGGCGATACGGTGGTGGTCAACGTCAAGGTCAAGGAAGGCAACCGCGAGCGCGTGCAGGCCTTCGAGGGCATCGTCATCGCCAAGCGCAATCGTGGCCTGCATTCGGCCTTCACGGTGCGCAAGATCTCGCACGGCACCGGCGTCGAGCGTGTGTTTCAGGCGCACAGTGCCGCGATCGATTCGGTGCAGGTCAAGCGCCGCGGCAAGGTGCGTGGCGCCAAGTTGTATTTCCTGCGCGAGCTGGAAGGCAAGGCCGCGCGCATCAAGGAAGACGTCGCCGCGCGCGACTGATTCCGGCTTGGCTGGTTCCCGCCTGCGGGCTTCGGCCTGCTTGCGCTTGACGCCCGTTTTGCCACCACCCGCACGCGCGTCGTGCGGGCTTGGTCGTGTCCGCGCTGCGCATCCGCGCGCGGTGCTCAGCCGGCGAGGCGCTCGGGCTCGTGCTGGAAATTGCCCTGCACGTAGCTGATGCCGGCGGCAAACAGCAACGACACGCTGTTGACGTCCTCGACCCACTCGGCCACGGTTTCCTTGCCCCGCGCCTGCGCCTGCTGCGCGATCTCGCGCACGCGCCGCTGATTCTCGGCATTGCGCGCTAGGTCGTTGACGAAGCTGCGATCCAGCTTGAGGAAATCGGCGTCGACGTGATCCAGCAATTGGAACGAGTTGAGGCCGACGCCGAAACGCTCCAGCGCCAGACGGCATCCCAGTGCGCGCGTCTGCTGGCTGAAGCGCCGTGCGTGCCTGAGGTTGGTCACCACCTCGTTTTCCTGGAACTCCAGAATCAGGCGTTGGCCATCGACGCTGGACTCACGCAACTTCTCGCCGATCCAGTCGGCCAGTTTCTCGTCGAGCAGGCTGGGCGTGGAGATCTTGACGAAAAAACTCTGCTGCGAGAAGCCGGACGAGCCCAGCAGGCGGATCGCCTCGCGCAGCACCCAGCGGTCGATCGCCGGCAGCAGGCCGTGACGCGCGGCCACCGGCATGAAAATGCCGGGCAGCACCAGACCTTGCGCGCCGTCCATGCGCAGCAGCAATTCGCTGAGGTTGCTCTCGCTGCCGAGCAGGGCGATCACCTGCTGGTGGAACATCACGAAGCGACCATGCGCCAGCGCGTCGCGCAGCAGGTTGTGCCAACGCTTGTCTTTCTCGGCCTCGGCGCGCTCCTGCGCGGCCGGGTCGAACAGCGCGAAGCGATTGCCGCCCTCGCCCTGCGCGTTGCGCAGCATGTTGCCGGCCTGATCGAGCACCGCCGCGGTGTTGGCATTCTTCTCGCCCATCAGGCTGCCGCCGATGCTGATGGTGACCACCAGCGAGTGATTGCCAAGATCGAGGATCGCGCCGTTGATCGCCTGCAGCAGCGCGGTGCACAGCACCTGCACCGATTCGTGCGGGCGTCCGCGCAGCAGGATCACGAAGCCGTGGTCGGAGAAGCGCGCGGCGATGTCGTTGGGACCGAGCACGCCCTTGATGCGCTCCACCGAGCCGCGCAGCAGCGTATCGACGTTGCTGATGCCGATACGATCGACCACGCTGGCGAAGTGGTCCGGCTCCAGCAGCAGCACGGCCTGATCGTTGCGGCCCTTGCCGGCGTCGGTGACCGCGTTGCCCAGCAGATCGATGAAATGGGTGCGGTTGTACAGTCCGGTCACGGCGTCGCGCTGCAGCTGTTCCAGCAGCGATTCGTCCACGACCTGGCGGCGCACGATGATCTGCAGGCAGGGCTCGCCCTCGAACGAGGCCTGCGAGAACTCCAGCAGTGCGTCGAACACGCTGCCATCGGCGCGCTTCAGGCGCAGGTCCAGCCGTGCCGGCGGCGGTTCGCCGCGTGACAGGCGCTTGAGCAGGCCGCGGAAGTCCTCGGTGCCGTCCTCGGCGACCAGATCAAGCAGGGTCTGACCCTCGATCTCGGCGAATTCCTCGAAGCCGAGCATCTCCAGGTAAGCCTGATTGGCGCGCACGTGCATGCCCTCGTGCACATAGGCGATGGGGTCGCGCGAGGAATCCAGCAGCGCGTCGCAGCGGCGGTCGGATTCGCGCAGGGCGGCCTCCAGGCGGCGCACCGCGCGGCGCGCGATGAGCGCTTCGGCTTCCTGCAGCACGATACCGCGCAGTTGTTCGCTATTGCCGGCCAGCGCCACGGCGCGCGCGCCGCCGCGAAAGGCCTGTGCCAGCGCAGCGGCATCGATGTTATCCAGCAGCGCCAGTAGCGCGATGTCGCGCGCGCTGGCGCCGATCAGGCGCGCCACGTCCGCCAGCGGTAGATCGCGCGCGCTGGGTACCGCCAGCACCAGATCCGGGCCGAGGCTGTCCAGCGCCGCCAGGAACTCCGCCTCGTTGCCCACGCGCGCGGGGCGCACGGCGATACCGCCATTGCGCAACTGGCTGATGATCTGTTCGGCGTGCTCCAGCGCATCGGCGACAAACAGGATCTTGATGACGGAGTCTTGCTTCATGCACCCATCTTATTCGGCGAGGCCCGCGTGGCGCGGGCGTTGTTCCCTGTTTCGGCTTTTACCGCAAGCAAGACGTCATTGCCATGCCTGGCGCGCGCGCGACGAATGTTGGCGAACGCATCACGGACTTTGCAGCGGGGTCTTGGCGGGCTGGCCGGGCTCCTCGCGCACCAGCCGCGGCAGCAGATAACCGGGCAGGCGCTGGCGCAGGGCATCCACCAACTCCAGCGCGCGCGCATCGTCCACCTCGAAGTGCAGCGTGCCCTGCACGTGATCGAGCTGGTGCAGGTAGTAGGGCAGCACGCCGATGGCGAACAGTTGCTCGCTGAGCGCACGGAGGCAATCGGCCGAGTCGTTGATGTGCTTGAGCAGCACCGATTGATTGAGCAACTGCGCACCGGTCGCGCGCAGGCGCGCGCAGGCGTCGGCCACGCTGGCGTCCAGTTCCTGCGCGTGGTTGGCGTGCAGCACGATGACCACCGGCCATGGCAAGGCGGCGAGCCACGCGCACAGTTCGGCATCGACGCGCTCGGGCAGCACCACCGGCAGGCGCGTGTGCAGGCGCAGGCGCTTGAGCTGCGGCAGATCGCGCAGCGCGTCGCTCAGCTCGGCCAGCTTGGCGGTGGACAGTGACAATGGGTCGCCGCCGGACAGGATCAGCTCGTCGATGTCCGGGCGCGCGCGCAGCCAGTCCACGGCGCCGCGCCAGTGCTGCGCGGCGGCGGCTTCTTCGGCGTAAGGAAAATGGCGACGGAAGCAGTAGCGGCAATGCACCGCGCAGGCGCCGCTGGCGATCAGCAGCGCGCGCCCGCGGTACTTGTGGATCACTCCCGGCGCGGCGCGCGCGGCGCCATCGCCAACCGCATCCAGCAGCGCCGCGGGGCGGCTGTCGCACTCGGCCAGTTGCGGCAGTACCTGCAGCAGCAGCGGGTCGCGCGCATCGCCGCGGCGCATGCGCGCCACGAAGCCGCGCGGCACGCGCAGCGCGAAGCCGGCATCGGCGGCCGGCAGGTTGCCAGCCAGATGCGCAAGATCGAGCAGATGCAGCAACTCGTGCGCGTCGGTGATCGACTCGCGCCACAGGGTCTGCCAGCGTGGCTGCGGGCGCGTGCTGCTTGCCGCTATCATTGATGGTTCCAGTTCCGGGCCAGCCCGGCGCCAACCCCCGCATTCTATCCGCATGCCGCCCGCGCGCGGCCCCACGCCTCGGAGCACGCATGGCCAGCTACGGACTCAACGACGTCAAGAACGGCCTCAAGATCATCATCGACAACGACCCCTACACCATCGTCGATGCCGAGTTCATCAAGCCGGGCAAGGGTCAGGCGTTTACCCGCATCCGCATCCGCAACCTGCGCAACGGGCGCACCGTCGAGCGGACGATGAAGGCCAACGAGTCGGTCGAAGGCGCGGATGTGGTCGACAGCGACATGCAGTACCTGTACAGCGACGGTGAGTTCTGGCACTTCATGCAGCCGGACAGTTTCGAGCAGCACACCGCCGACAAGACCCAGGTGGGTGACGCCGCGCAATGGCTGAAGGGCGAGGAGATGTGCATCGTCACGTTGTGGAACGGCGTGCCGCTGACGGTGACGCCGCCCAATTTCGTCGAGCTGAAGGTCACCGAGACCGATCCCGGCGTGCGCGGCGATACTTCCGGCGGCGGCGGCAAGCCGGCCAAGCTGGAAACCGGCGCGGTGGTGCGCGTGCCGCTGTTCGTCAATCAGGACGAGATCATCAAGGTCGATACGCGCTCCGGCGAATACGTCGGACGGGTGAAGTGACGCGCCGGCGCGCAAACGCAGTTCGCGCCTTTGCCGGCGCGCCATCCCCGCGCAGGCGGGGATCCAGTGGGGTGCGGCGCGCGAACGCAGTTCGCGCCTTTGCCGGCGCGTCATCCCGGCGCATGCCGGGATCCAGTCGGGCTTGCGCTGCGCTGCGCTGGATCCCGGATCTGCGCTGCGCGCCGTCTACAATGACGTCATTGACGGAGATGCCGTCATCATGAACGGCATAGCCACACCCATCGACTTGCTGCTCAGCGCGCGCTGGGTGGTGCCGGTGGAGCCGCGCGGCGCGGCGCTTGAGGATCACGCCGTGGCCGTGCACCAGGGCGCGATCGTCGCGCTGCTGCCGCAGGCCGAGGCGCAGGTGCGCTACCGCGCGACACAGCACATCGCGCTGGGCGAGCACGCGCTGCTGCCGGGGTTGGTCAACGCGCATACGCACAACCCGATGACGCTGCTGCGTGGCCTCGCCGACGACCTGCCGTTGATGACCTGGCTGCGTGAGCACATCTGGCCGGTGGAGGCGCGCGTGCTGGGACCGGAGTTCGTGCGTGACGGCACCGAGCTGGCCATCGCCGAGATGCTGCGCGGCGGCACCACCTGCGCCAATGAGAATTACTTTTTCCCCGATGTATCGGCGGCCACCTACCGCGCGCACGGTTTCCGCGCCGTGGTCGGGCTGCCGATCATCGAGTTTCCCAGCGCCTGGGCGCGCGATTCCGACGAGTATTTCGCGCGTGCCTGCGAGCTGGCCGATGCGCTGCGCGACGACGCGCTCATCAGCGCCGCCTTCGCGCCGCACGCGCCCTACACGGTGGGCGACACCAGCTTCGCGCGCGTGCGCCTGCTGGCCGATCAGCTCGATCTGCCAGTGCATTTGCACCTGCACGAAACCGCGCAGGAAATCAGCGACTCGCTGCGCGAGCACGGCCAGCGCCCGCTGGCGCGCCTGCAGCGCATGGGATTGCTCAACGATCGCCTGATCGCGGTGCACATGACGCAACTGACCGAGGCCGAGATCGCGCAATGCGCGCAGGCCGGCGTGTCGGTGGTGCATTGCCCTGAGTCCAACCTCAAGCTGGCCTCGGGTTTTTGTCCGGCCGAGGCGCTGCGTCGCGGCGGCGTCAACCTTGCCCTCGGCACCGACGGCTGCGCCAGCAACAACGATCTGGACATGTTCGGCGAGATGCGCAGCGCGGCGCTGCTGGCCAAGGGCGTCAGCGGCGATGCCAGCGCCATGGACGCCGCCAGCACGCTGCACGCGGCCACCCTCGGCGGCGCGCGCGCGCTGGGGCTCGACGCGCGCATCGGCTCGATCGTGCCCGGCAAGCGCGCCGATCTGATCGCCGTGCGCATGGACGCGCTGGAAACGCAGCCGCTGTATCACATCGTCTCGCAACTGGTGTACGCCACGCCGCGCAGTCAAGTGAGCGATGCGTGGATCGACGGCCGCGCGCTGCTGCGCGACGGCGCGTTGACCACGCTCGAACGCGATGTCCTGCTGCGGCGCGCGCGCCATTGGCGCCAGCGCATCGCCACCATCTGAACCCGACCCAGGCCACACCATGAGCACACCCGCCGCCAATGCCGATCCCGCCGAGCTGGCCAAGTTCGGCAGCCACGCCGCGCGCTGGTGGGACGCCAGCGGCGAGGCGCGGCCGCTGCACGATCTGAACCCGGTGCGCGCCGCATGGATCGCCGCGCGCATGTCGTTGCAGGGCGCGCGCATCGCCGATGTTGGTTGTGGTGGCGGCTTGTTGTCCGAGGCGCTGGTCGCATGCGGCGCGCGCATCACCGGCATCGACCTCAGCAGCGAGCTGATCGAGGTCGCCAGGCTGCACCTGCACGAATCGAATCTGAGCGTCGATTACCGCGTCAGCAGCGCCGAGGATCTGGCGCGCGGCGAGCCGGCGAGCCGCGACGGCGTGTGTTGCCTCGAACTGCTCGAACACGTGCCCGATCCTGCCGCGCTGGTGCAGGCGCTGGCCGACCTGCTCAAGCCCGGCGGCAAGTTGGTGCTGTCCACGCTCAATCGCAGCCCGCAGGCGTTTGTCGGTGCGATCGTCGGTGCCGAATACCTGCTGCGCCTGCTGCCGCGTGGCACGCATCACTATGCTCGTTTCATCCGCCCCAGCGAACTCGCCGGCATGCTGCGCGCGGCCGGACTGGAGCTGGTCGAGCTGGCCGGGCTGGGCTACGAGCCGTTCACGCGCCGCGCCTGGGTGAGCGCGCGCGTGGACGTGAATTACATCGCGCTGGCGCGCAAGCCGGAATGAGCGCGGCCCCTCCGCGCTGCGCCGGCGTGCTGTTCGATCTCGACGGCACCCTGCTCGACAGCGCGCCCGATCTGGCCGCCGCGCTGGCGGTCATCACCCGGGAGCAAGGCGTCGCCATGCCCGATTACGCGCGCGTGCGTGCCGTGGTTTCCGCTGGCGGCAGCGCGGTCTTGCGCACGGCATGGCCGCAAGCTGCGCCTGGGCAAGTCGCCGCGCTGCTGCCGCGCTATCTGGATATTTACGCCGGCATGCTGGCCGAGCACTCACGGATGTTTCCCGGCATCGATGCGTTGCTGGCGCGCATCGAACGGGCCGGGTTGCCTTGGGGCATCGTCACCAACAAGATCGAGGCGTTGACGCTGCCGCTGCTGCAGCGCATCGGTCTGGCCGCGCGCGCCGGCGTGGTGGTGTGCGGCGACACGTTGGCGCAGAAAAAACCTGACCCGGCGCCGGTGCTGCACGCTTGCGCGGCGCTGGGCATTGCGCCCGACGCGACGCTGTTCGTCGGCGACGATCGTCGCGACGTCGAGGCTGGTCGCGCCGCTGGCGTGAGCACCATCGCCGTGGGTTGGGGCTACAGCAGCGGCGAAAATCCCGCCGATTGGCAGCCCGATGTGCTGGTGCAAACGCCTGCGCAACTGGCGCAGGCGCTGGGTTTCTCCGCATGAGCGCCGAGGCCGCGGCCAGCTTCGTGCAGCAATGGCGCGCGGCGCGTCCACTGCGCGACCTGGCGCTGCGTTTTCTGCCCGCCGATGAAACCGGCGTGCCGCTGCTGCTGGCGCTGGAGTCCGAGCTGTTCGGCATCCTGCATGCCATCGCCGCCGCGCAAGTGGCCGGCGCCAAATTGGCGTGGTGGGCCGAGGAACTGGCCGGCTTCGGCACGCCCGCCGCGCGCCATCCGCTGAGCCTTGCGCTGGCCGCCGATGCACGTGCCGCGCGCGTACCCGTGGCGCTGTGGCCGCAGGCCGCCGTGTCGTTGCTGCACGCGCTCGAAGCCCCCGCCAGCGCCGATTTCGCCGCGCAATTGCAGGTCGCGGAGGCCATGGCTGAGCCGTTCGCACGCATCGAGTGCGCGTTCGTGTTCGGGGTGCAGGCCGACTGCGCGCGCACGCGGCGCGTGCTGGCCGTGCAGCACCTTGGCAGCGAACTGTTGCAAACGCCGCAACGGGCGACGCAGGGGCGCGCGCCGCTGCCCATGCAAAGCCTGGCGCGGCATGCGCTGGCGCGCGCCCAGCTCGATCAACCTGGCGCCGTGCGCACGGCGGCGCTGGCCGAGCAGTGCGCGGCGCTGGCCGCTGCACTGCGTGCGGCCACCAGCTTGCCGGGACCGATCAACGGCCTGCGTGCCGCCGAGGCCGCGCACGACCGCCGCGCCTTGCAGCGCGCCGCGCGCGCCATCGAGCCGTTGGATACCCTGCTGGCCCAGCGTCAGGGTCTGACACCGGCGGCCGCCTTTGTCAGTTGGCGCGCGGCGCGCGCACAGCGCCGCATGCGCGGCGAGCCTTGACGCGACCGCCACGCCGCCCCACATAGCCTGCTTCATGTCCAAGACACCCGTTCCCGAGGATTTTCCCATGGCCTTCGATGTTCCGGCGCCGCGCGCCATGCCCGATGTCGCCTGCGAGCGCGACCCCGAGGTTTCCGGCCGCCTCGAGCGCGTCGGCATGCAGCGCATCGAGGCACTGCTGTGCCTGCCGCTGGCCGACGGTAGCCTGCGCGAGCTGCCCGCGCGCATCGATGCCTGCGTCGATCTGCAGGCCAGCGACGCGCGCGGCATCCACATGTCGCGCCTGTACCGCCAGATCGACGCCGCATTGGCCGCGCAGGCGTTCACCCCGGCCTTGTTGCACGAACTGCTGCAAGGCTTTCTGCGCTCGCACGAGGGTTTGTCCGCGCGCGCCATGCTGCAGGTGAATCTGGATCTGCCGCTGCGCCGCGCCGCGCTGGTCAGCAACCACAGCGGCCTGCGCCATTATCCATTGGCGCTGGCCGGCAGCCTCAAGCGCGGCGGCGCGCCGCGCATGGAGCTGGGCGTGGCGATCACCTACGCATCGACGTGTCCGTGCTCGGCGGCGCTGGCGCGGCAACTCATCCAGGAGCGTTTCACGCGGGATTTCTCCGCGCATGCGCCGCTCGACCACGCCGCGATTCGCGCATGGCTGGGTAGCGAGCAAGGCATCATGGCCACCCCGCATAGCCAGCGCAGCCGCGCCGACCTGCGCCTGCACCTGGCCACCACGGCCACGCAGTGGCCGATCGAAAGCTTGATCGACCGCGCCGAAGCCGCGCTAGGAACGCCGGTGCAAACCGCGGTCAGGCGCGAGGACGAGCAGGCCTTCGCGCGCCTCAACGCCGCCAATCTGATGTTTTGCGAGGACGCCGCGCGGCGCCTGCAGCACGCGCTGGACGCCACCCCCGACGTCGCGGATTTCTGGTTGCGCGTCGCGCACTTCGAAAGCCTGCACCCGCACGACGCCGTGGCGGTGGCCTGCAAGCGCGTGCCCGGCGGCTACGGCGCCGATGAGCGGGCGTTGACCTGATGCGCGGGTTGCCGGTCTCGATAGTGGCGCTCAACAGAGCAGCAAGCGTGTCGTGCGCCGAGCCTCATCCGAGCGCAGCAGAAACGACGCGTAATCGATGCGATGTCGGAACATCGGACAAGCCCCGGATTGCCCTTGCGCCAGCGCCAAGCAGCGATAGACAAGCGATGTGTCCGAAGCTCGGAATTTGTTTCGCTCGATGAGAACGATCCACTCATGCTTCAACGCTTTCTCAAAGCTGTCCGATTGCTTCAACCGAGTGCCCTGCGTTTTGGGTGGTGGGCATGTCCAATCTGCGGCTCCGCCCTTCAGGTACGCCTCAACACCAATGAAATGGGCGTGCGCTGCATGCGTTGTGGCGCGTCGCCGGTCACGCAGTCCATCGTGGACGTGATTCGCGGCAAGTGTTTGGATTTGTCTTCCCTGTCCGTCTACGAACTGTCATCTCGTGGAGTGCTCGTCGATTGGCTCGCACCACGTGCCGGATCGTTGACAACCAGCGAGTACATCCCGGAGGTGGCGCCGGGGAGTATCCGCCAAGGCGTGCGCTGCGAGGATGTGCGGCGACTGACATTTGCGGATGGCGCGTTCGACTTGTGCACGTCCACCGAAGTATTCGAGCACGTCGATGACGATCACGCTGGATTCGTGCAAGTGCGGCGCGTGTTGCGTCCTGGCGGCATGTTCATCTTCACCGTACCGCTGAGCGGAGCCGCGCACACCATCGAGCGTGCGCGCGTGCTCGATGGTCAATTGACGCACTTGCTTGAACCTGAATACCACGACGACCCGTTTTCCCGCAGCAAGCAGATTCTGTGCATGCGCAACTACGGAACCGATATCGTGGAACGGTTGCGCGATGCGGGATTTTCCCGTGCTGAATTGACGCGCCCGGCGTTTGACATGATGCATTACGCCCGCACGGTGATTGTTGCCCAACGCTGATAGAGCTGGCTCCGGTTGTCGGTTAATTCCCTCTGAAAACTCATGTTGTCGCCTTATCGTCGGTTGCGCGTGGCGCACTTCAGAAGCCTGCATCCGCACGACGCGGTCGCCGTGGCCTGCAAGCGCGTGCCCGGTGGCCATGACGCCGATGATCAGCCCTTGGCCTTGACCTGAGACACCGCCAAGGCGCCGCTGAATTGCCAGTCGAAGTAGCGTGTCAGCCAGGTCGTGCGCGTGGTGGTATTCGCGCGCAGCAGAAACGGCGGGTAGTCGCGGTGGTGCCGGAACACCGGGCAACGTCGCGCCGGCTGCTGGGCCACGGAACCCATCCAGTGCACAAACTCGGCGCCGAAACCCTGCACGGCGAATGGCAGCGAGAGATGGTCATACGTGCGTGCCGTGACTCGTTGCACGCGCGGCAGGCCCTGCGCCAGGCGCGCCAGCCCGCGGCCGCTGATCAGCCGGTCGCGGCTGCCGCGCACGACCAGCACGCAGGACGTTGTGTGCGCGAGCGCAGGTCGCGGCGACAGCGTGTACAGGTCGAGACCCAGCGCGCGGTCGACGTGATCGACGGCGGCGTCCATCTCGCCGCGCGTCACCAGCAGATGCGCCAGCCACAGCGGGATGAACAAGCCCGAGTCGGGTGTGCGGCGGATCGCCGACGCCGCATTGGCGAAAGGCTCCAGCGCGATGATGCCGCTCGGCGGTTGCGCCAGCCGAGCGGCCGTGAACAGCGCCACGTCGGCGCCGTAGGACACGCCGAACAGGTACAGCGGGTAATGGATCGCGCCGGCCAGTTCGAGCTGCGGAACCAGCTCGCTCAAGTCCATGGCCTCGGCTGGGCCGAATCCGGGTGGCGCCCGCGACGAGCCGCCCTGGTCGGGCAGGTCCACCATCACCACGCGATAGCCGGATTGCGCGAAGGCGATGGCCCACGACGACATCAGCAGCGCATTCATGCTCCAGCCCGGCAGCAGCAGCACGGTGCCCTTGCCCGGCAAGCGCGCGGGCAGCAGGTAGGGTGCCAGCGGCATTCCTGGCGCCCTGAACGACCAACTGCTGCTGTGCAGGCCGTGCTGGTCCTGCTGATGGATGCCGAAGACGCGCGGCGCGCTGTACCAATAGACCAGGGTCAGGCCGTTGGGTAGGTGCACCTGCGCGCGCCGGAATCCGATGACATGCCGCGCCATTTCGTGCTCGAAGTGCACGACCGTGTGTCCGGGTCGCGCGGGGTGCTCGATCTGCTGCGCGACGTAGCGCGGGACGATTTCCGCGCAGCCTGCCAGCAGCACGGCGGCCAGCAACACGCTCGTGCGCAGGATGAATCGCAGCGAATGCATGCTGAAAGTGTAGCCATTGCAGGCAATGTTGTGCCCGGCAGCGCGTCGTGGCCCGCCGCGCGTGCATCACAGCGGAATGCGCACCCGCACCACGCCGGGATCGCCGGACACGCGCGCCAGTTCGCCACCGTGCGCACGCGCCAGATGCAGCATGGTCACGTTGTCGTGGGCGACGTGGCTCCACAGCTCGCGCATGCCGGCGTGTCGCGCCGCGTGCATCAGGGTTTGCAGCAGCAGCCGGCCGTAGCCTTGACCGGCTTCGGCGCGCTCCACCAGCAGGGCAAACTCGGCGCAGGCGCAGGCCACATCAAGGAACATGCGGCCCACGCCGTGCAGTTCGCCGTGGCCCGGCTGCGCCGCGCTGGCAATGACCCATGCCTGCTCGATTTCGCCATCGGGTGTGCACAGGCGCTGCGGCGCGCCGGGCGGCAGTTCGCGCATGCTGTGCAGAAAGCGGCGGCGGATTTCGGTGGATGTCAGCCGCGCGAACAGGCGTTCCAGCGCCGGCTGGTCGGGCGCCTGGATGCTGCGCAACCACAGCGCATGCTGGCCGGTGCGCGTCAGTGCCGGTACGGCATCGCCGCCGGGCGCGAGCTCATGCGCGGCATAGCGCTGCGCGGCGGGCGCGGGCGGGCGACCGTGGCGCAGCGCATCGAGGGGGCTGCTGGCGTTGCTATCAAGGATCGGCATGGTGCTATTGTGCGCCGCAACATAAGTTGTTGTATACGCCTGCGTACGGGCCGTTCAAGCGTGCGTTCATGGTGGCCCCATGTTGCGGGCACGGCAGCGTTCGGCACCTTTGAAATGACGCGTGATGTCGGCGGACAGCCGTTCGGCAATAGCCGCACCGCTTCCGCTGTGTCGCGCGCTGCTGCGATCATCCGCGCATGAATCCCGCGCCGCGCCTGTTGCTTGCCTCCCGATCGCCACGCCGCCGCGAATTGCTGGCGCGTCTGGGCTGCGCCTTCGAACTGCTCGATGTGCAAGTACCCGAACAGCGCCACGCCGGGGAAACGCCGGCCGAGTACGTGCAGCGCGTGGCGCACGACAAGGCCGCGGCGGGCTGGGCGCAGGTGCGCGGGCCGCAGCCAGCGCTGGTGCTGGGCGCCGATACCGAGGTGGTGTTGGACGACACGGTGTTTGGCAAACCCGCGCACGCGGCGGCGGCGCTGGCCATGCTGCAACGTCTGAGCGGACACGAGCACGAGGTGCTTTCGGCGCTGTGCCTGCTGGGTGCCGGCGGCACGCGCGCCGCGCTGGTGCGCAGCACGGTGCGTTTTGCGCCACTCGACGCGGAAACCTTGCACGCTTACGTCGCCAGCGGCGAGCCGTTCGGCAAGGCCGGGTCTTATGCGATTCAGGGCTATGCCGAGAGCTTCGTGACACACCTTGCCGGCAGCTATTCGGGGGTGATGGGTTTGCCGCTGCACGCCACCGCCAGTCTGCTGCGTGCCGCCGGGGTGGCCCTGGGGCCACCGCGTGCCGCATCGTGGGAATGAACCGCCGCGCGCGTTTCCGGGCCGCACTGCCGCATTGCGCATGACAGTTGCAGCGGTGGAAGGCTATAAAGCATCCAGAACATTTGGCCGCGGTCTTGAACGCTGGCACATGAGGTTGGAGTGAGCGAGGAAATCCTGGTCAACGTCACCCCGCGCGAGACGCGCGTGGCGGTGATCGAGAACGGCATGTTGCAGGAGGTGCACCTCGAGCGCGCTTCGCGGCGTGGCAACGTGGGCAACATCTACAAAGGCCACGTGTCGCGGGTGATGCCTGGCATGCAGGCCGCGTTCGTCGATATCGGGCTGGAGCGCACCGCATTCCTGCATGCCGCCGACATCGCGCGCGCGCCGCTGGCCGAGGGCGCCGAGGCTGCGGCGGGCAATGGCGCGGGTAGCGGCGTCAATGGCAACGGTCACGGCCACGCCGCGTTGCCCTCGATCTGCGAGCTGCTGCGCGATGGCCAGGACATCGTGGTGCAGGTGATCAAGGATGCGATCGGCAGCAAGGGCGCGCGCGTATCGGCGCACCTGTCGATTCCCTCGCGCTGCCTGGTGCTGCTGCCGCAGGCGCGCACGCTGGGCATCTCGGCGCGCATCGAGGATGAGGACGAACGCGCGCGGTTGCGCGAGATCATCGCGCGGCGCACCGGCGAGAATGCGCTGGGTTACATCGTGCGCACCAATGCCGAGGGCGCCAGCGAGGACGCGCTGGCCTTCGACCTCGCCTATCTGGGCAAGGTTTGGCGCGTGGTGCAGGAAAACATCGCGCGCGCGCGGGTCGGCGAGCGCGTGTACGAGGAGCTTTCGCTGCCGCTGCGCGCGCTGCGCGATCTGATGCACGAGGACATGGAGAAAGTACGCGTGGACTCGCGCGAAACCTTCGACAAGCTGGTCAAGTTCGTGACCAAGTTCATGCCCGAGCTGGCGGGGCGCATCGAGCATTACGCTGGCGAGCGCCCGATATTCGACTTGTTCGGCGTCGAGGATGAAATCCAGCGCGCGCTGGACAAGAACGTGCCGCTGAAATCCGGCGGCTATCTGGTGATCGACCAGACCGAGGCGATGACCACGATCGATGTCAACACCGGTGGTTTCCTCGGCGCGCGCAATCTGGAGGACACCGCGTTTCGCACCAATCTGGAGGCGGCGCAGTCGGGCGCGCGGCAACTGCGCCTGCGTAATCTGGGCGGCATCATCATCATCGACTTCATCGACATGGGCGATCCCGAGCACCGTCGTCAGGTGCTGCGTCATCTGGAAAAATCCCTGGCCGGCGACTACGCCAAGACCACGGTGTACGAGATGAGCCCGCTGGGGCTGGTGGAGATGACGCGCAAGCGCACCACCGAAAGCCTGGCGCGGCAGTTGTGCGAGCCGTGCCCGACCTGTTCGGGTCGCGGCGTGCTGAAAACCGCCGAGACCGTCACCTACGAGATTTTTCGCGAGATCACGCGCGCGGTGCGTCAGTTCGAAGCGCGCCAACTGCTGGTGCTGGCTGCGTCGCGCGTGGTGCAGCGCATCCTGGAAGAGGAGTCGACCGCCGTGGCCGAGCTGGAGCAGTTCACGCGGATGAGCATCCGCTTCCAGCCCGAGGAGCACTACACGCAGGAACAGTTCGATGTCGTTCTGCTCTGACCGGTTGTCGCACCAGGCTCATGCGAGCTTGATGCGCGCGCGGGACATTCGCGTCCAGTACCAGCGCGGTGTTTCCCGACGCCCTGCCAAGCGCGGATGCCCGTGTCGCTGAAGTCTCGGCATCGCAGTTGGCAGCGCCGCCTACGCTTCTGGCTGGGCGCGTTGATCGCGACAGTGATCATCGCGTTGGCCACGGCCATGGCGCTGGGACAGATTCTGCTGCCGCTGGCGGCACGCTATCCGCAGCGCGTGGAAGCTTTGCTGTCACGCGAATTGGGGCGGCCGGTGCGGTTTCAGAGCATGCATGGCATCTGGCGCCCAAGTGGCCCCGAACTGACCCTGAGCAATCTGATCCTGGGTTCGCGCAGCGGCGCGCCGCTGCTGCGACTGGCCGAGGCCAAGCTGCGCTTCAGCTTCGGGCGGCTGTTCTGGCCTGATCGCCACTGGATCGAGCTGAGCGCGCGCGGACTCGATTTGCAATTGGCGCGCGATGCGGCCGGGAGCTGGCATATTGCGGGTTTTGGCGGCGCACCGAACGCTGGCGGGCAGAGCCTGTACTCGCTGCCGGTGGACTTGAAACTGACCGATTTGCGCGTCGAGGTGCAGCCCGGTCCTGCGGCGCCGCGTTACGGCTTCACCGCCGATGCGGTGCTGATCTCGGATCGCGATGACGCACTGCGTTTCGGCGCCAATCTGCGCCGCGACGGCATGGCGCACGACATGCGCGTGGCCGGCCGCTTCAGCGCCGATGGTCACAGCGGCGCGCTGTACGTGAATATCGCCAATGCCGATTTGGGCCAGTTGGCGCGCGACATGCTGGTGTCGGGTTATGCGCTGACGCGCGGCCGCGGCAGCGTGCGCGCCTGGCTGGATTGGCGCGACGGCCGCCTGCAGCGGGCGCAAACCGAATTCGACGTGACCGATCTCGCGCTCAGCGGCCCGCAGGCGCGCGCGGCGCAGTTGCCGCGGTTGAGCGGCACGCTGGATTTGCGCCGCGACGGTGCGTTGTGGCGTTTGCGTTATGCAACGCCTGCGCCGCGTGGCCAATCGTCCGGCCTGCTGCGAGCGGTTTTCGAGCGTCGTGGCGGAATGCCATGGCTGCGCGTACAGGCCGATGATGTGCAACTGGCGCCGCTGGTGCCGCTGTTCGGGCTACTGCCGCAGGCGCCGCCGAGCTTGTCGCAATGGCTGGGGGTGGCCGCGTTACAGGGGCGTATCGATCACGCCGATGTGCGCTGGTACGGATCGCGGGCGTACAGTTTTGTCGGCAGCGTGCGGGGTCTCGGTTGGGCGCCCACCGCATCACTGCCGGGCATCGACCAACTCGATGCAGTCATCCGCGGTGATCAGGAGGCGATCGCGCTGGAGCTACCGCGACAGGCGCTCACGCTGCGCTATCCGCACGTGTTCCGCAGCCCGCTCGCGTTCACCGCGCTCAGCGCGACGCTGGCCGCGTGGCACAGCGCGGCAGGCTGGAAGATCGGCATCGGCGCGCTGGATTTCGATGCCGCGCAATTTGCCGGCCGTGCCCAGGGAACGATCCTGTTGCGTCCAGGCCAACCCAGGCCGGTGCTGGATGTCTACGCCGCGCTGCGCCATGCCGATGTCGCCGCCGCCAAGTTGTTCTGGCCGACCAACATCATTTCGCCCAAGGGCGTGGGCTGGCTGGATCGTGCCTTGGTCAGCGGCAGCGTGGACAGCGCGCGCGCGGTATTTCGCGGCGATACCGCCGACTGGCCGTTTCGCGATGATCAAGGCCAGTTCCAGGCGCTGGCGAAATTCCGCGAAGTCAGCTTCGATTTCAATCCACACTGGCCGCTCGCGGTGGATCTGGCCGGCACCGCGCTGTTCGAAAATGACGGTCTGACCGTGGGCGCCACGCAAGGCAGTGTGCTGGGCAATCCGCTGCGTCACGCACTGGCGCGCATCAGCGATCTGGGTGAGATCACCCTGGCGCTATCCGCCGAGGGCGCGGGGCCGGCGCCGCAACTGCTGGACTTCGTGCGCAAGAGCCCGATCAGCAACCATTTCCGCGATGCGATCAAACCGCTGCGCATCAGCGGCAACGCCGGCTGGAGTTTCACCCTGGTGCTGCCGCTGCACGACGTGCACCAGTTCGCGCTGGACGGCACCGCGCAGCTCAGGCAGGTGAGCGTGGAGGCGCCCGAGTGGCAGCTCGCGATTCGCAAGATCAACGGCCCGCTGCAATTTGATCGTGGTGGCATCAGCGCCACCGGGCTGACGGCGGAGTTTCGCGGCACGCCGGCGACGCTGGCGATTGCCGCGGGCAAGGACACTGGCGTGCCGGGGCGCCCGCTGCAGGCCAGCCTCGCCGGGCAGTTCGACGCCGCGACCCTGCTGCGTGGCATCAATGCGCTGCAAGTCTGGGTGCCGCGACTGCAAGGCAGCGCGCCGGTGACACTGGGGCTGCGCATCGACACGGGCAACGGCACCAGTACCAGTGGCAACAGCGCCGCCACCAACGCCGCCAGCAGCGCGAGTACAGCCAGTGCCGCCAGCCCTGTTCGTAGCAACGGCGGCAACGCGACGCGCACGCTGAGCGTGGATTCCACGCTGGTCGGCATGCGCCTGAACCTGCCGGCGCCACTGGACAAACCCGCCGCCAGCAGCCTGCCGCTGCATCTTGAGATCGGCCTGCCGTTCGCCGGCGCGCGGCTGCGCGGCACGCTCGGCGGGCAATTGCTCAGCGCCAACGGGCGTCTGCCTGCGGCTGCGGGGCAAGGCCTTGCGCTGAGCCTGGGCCTGGGTGGCACGCCGCCGCCGCCGTTGCCGACGGGAGCGGCGGGCGGACTCGTGCTGGCCGGCAGCACACCGGTGATGGATGTCTCCGGCTGGTCCGCGGTCAGCACCGGCAACGGCAGTGGCGCACGTTGGCCACTGAGCGGATCGGTGCAAAGCCCGCAGGCCTTGCTGTTCGGGCGCGTGTTCAAGAATTTGCGGCTGCAATTGCAAAGCAGCGCGCAGGGCCTGCAGGTGCAGGCCAGCAGCCCGGCGCTGGAAGGCAGCCTGAGCCTGCCCGCTGACTTGCAACGCGCCGGCATCACCGCGAATCTCAAGCGCCTGTACTGGCCGGCCGAGGGCGTCAGCACCGAACCCGGCACGCCGGCCGCGCCGACGCCGATGGCCGCGGCCAATCCCGCGCTGCTGCCGCCGCTGCACCTGCGCGTGGATGATTTTCACCTCGGCACGGCGCAGTTTGGCAGCGCGAATTTCCAGAGCACGCCGATTGCCGGCGGCATGCGCATCGACCAGCTCGACTCGCATTCGCCCAACGTCACCATGCGCGCACGCGGTACCTGGATGGGCGACGCGCGCAGCAGCCGCACGCAAATGGTGATTGAGTTCAGCGCGGCTGATCTTGGCCACATGCTGGAGGCTCTGGGCTACCAGAATCTGGTCGGCGGCGGGCGCACCGTGGCGCACCTGGATGCGAGCTGGGCCGGTGCGCCCTCGGCGTTCGCGCTGGATGCGCTCGATGGCACGCTCAAGATCGCCGTGACCGAGGGCCGCATTCTCGAAGTGAAGCCGGGTGCGGGACGCTTGCTGGGTTTGTTTTCGATCGCCGAATTGCCGCGGCGGCTGATGTTTGATTTCGGCGACGTGTTCCGCAAAGGCTTCGCATTCGATTCGATCAAGGGTGATTTCACCCTCGGCAACGGCAACGCCGTCACCCATGATCTGGAGATTCGCGGCCCCGCCGCCGATATCAAGGTCGACGGTCGCACCGGCCTGCGCGCGCGCGATTACGACCAGATCGTGAGCGTGTCCCCCAAGGTCGGCAGCACGCTGCCGCTGCTGGGTGCGGTAGCCGGTGGCCCCGTGGGCGCGGCCGCCGGCCTGGCCTTGCAGGGGCTGCTCGGTTCGGGCCTGGCGCATGCCAGCGCCACCACGTACAGGATCACCGGCAGTTGGGAGAAACCGCTGATCGTGAAGATCAATCCCGCGCCGGCCAGCTCCGCGGCTCGCCCGCCGCCGCAGCACTGATCGCGCGCGCGGGGCTTGCGCTGCGCCGCCGCTGTCCCTACGTTGCAGGTCTCACTCGTCATCCGGCGCGTCGCGTCAGGCATTCCCCATGGATCAGGTTTTCAGCCTCGCCGAGCAGCGCCTGCTGGCGCCCGGCGATCTCGACAGCGCGGCGTTGCAGCGCGTGTTCGCACAGCTCATGAGTCCGCAGGTCGATGCCGCCGATCTGTATTTCCAGCACTCGCGCGCGGAGAGCTGGGTGCTGGAGGACGGTATCGTCAAGGATGGCCAGCACAGCATCGAGCAGGGCGTCGGCGTGCGCGCGATCAGCGGCGAGAAGACCGGCTTCGCCTATTCCGATGACATCGTGTTGCCGCAACTGCTCGCCGCGGCCGGCGCCGCGCGCGCCATCGCGCGCAGCGGGCGTGGCGACGGCCAGCCGCTGGCGCTGCGCGAGCCACGTCGGCTGTATCCGGCGATCGACCCGATCGACAGCATCGACACCGCGCGCAAGCTGGCCGTGCTGCGCGAACTCGATGCCTATTGCCGCGCGCGCGATGCGCGCGTCAAGCAAGTCATCGTGAGCTTGGCCGCCGGTCTCGACACCGTGCTGGTGGCCGCGGCCGACGGCACGCTGGCCGCCGACGTGCGGCCGCTGGTGCGCCTCAACGTGCAAGTCATCGTCGAGGCCGAGGGCCGCCGCGAGCAGGGTTACGCTGGCGGCGGCGGTCGCTATTCACTGGAAGAATTGCTGGGCAGTGGCCGCCCGCAACATCTTGCCGACGAAGCCGTGCGCGCCGCGCTGGTCAATCTAGAAGCCGTGGCCGCGCCGGCCGGCAGCATGACCGTGGTGCTCGGCCCTGGCTGGCCGGGGGTGATGCTGCACGAAGCCGTAGGCCACGGCCTGGAAGGCGATTTCAACCGCAAGGGCACCTCGGCCTTCAGTGGGCGCATGGGCCAGCGCGTGGCCGCGCCAGGGGTCACCGTGGTCGATGACGGCACGCTGCCCGGCCGCCGCGGCTCGCTCAGCGTGGACGACGAGGGCACGCCCAGCGCTTGCACCACGCTGATCGAGGACGGCATTCTGGTCGGCTACATGCAGGACAAACTCAACGCCAAGCTGATGGGCATGGCGCCCACCGGCAACGGCCGCCGCGAATCCTTCGCGCACCTGCCCATGCCGCGCATGACCAATACCTACATGCGTGCCGGCCCGCACAGCCACGAGGAAATCATCTGTTCGGTGAAGAAGGGCTTGTACGCGGCCAACTTCGGCGGCGGCCAGGTCGATATCACCAGCGGCAAGTTCGTGTTCTCGGCCAGCGAGGCGTACCTGATCGAGGACGGCCGCATTACCCGCCCGGTCAAGGGCGCCACCCTGATCGGCAACGGCCCCGAGGCCATGACGCGCATCAGCATGATCGGCAACGACCTGGCCCTGGACGAAGGCGTGGGCGTGTGCGGCAAGGACGGTCAGAGCATACCCGTCGGTGTCGGCCAGCCCACCCTGCGCATCGACGCCATGACCGTGGGCGGCACCGCGGCTTGATTCGTGGCAAACATGACGGTTTCGTAAGAACGGCGACCGCAAGTTGGCAGGCGCATGCAGGAACTTGTTCATGCTTCGGACAGTCCTTGACGGGTGGCCGCTGATGCGCGCCGCGCGCGGGCGGCGGCGCCGAATTTGATGCGCGCGTGCTGCCACGGCGCGCGCATTCGAGCCGCTTCGCTCCCCTGCCCAAGGATTGCCCATGATGCTGAAGACTCTGGCTGGCGCGTTCTGCGCGGCGCTCTCTCTCGTCTTGCTTGCGCCCAGCGCGCTGGCGCAGCCTGTGCCCGGCCCGGTGCAGGCGCTGATCCGCTATCCCAGCATCCACGGCAACACCGTGGCATTCGAAGCCGGCGGCGCGGTGTGGAAGGTGGGCGTGCAGGGCGGCGAAGCCACGCGCCTGACCTCGGATTCAGGCTACGACTCGCACCCGCTGCTCTCGCCCGACGGCAAGTGGGTGGCCTTTACCGGCTGGTATCGCGGCAACACCGATGTGTACGTGGTGTCGGTGAATGGCGGGCCGGTCAAGCAGCTCACCTGGCGTTCGATCAACGCTCAGATGCACGGCAAGATCATGACCGCGCCGGACAACATCGTGATCGGCTGGACGCCCAACAGCCAGGACGTGGTGTTCCTGTCGCGCCGTGAAAGCTTCAACCCGCAGATCGAGCGCGCCTTCGAGGTGCCGGTGACCGGTGGCCTGCCGGTGGCCCTGCCGATGCCATGGACCGGCCCGCTGTCGTTCAACGCCAGCGGCACCGTGGTGGCTTACAACAAGCTCGCGCGCGTGCTGCGCGCGTTCCACCGCAAGCACTACTACGCCGGTCAGGCCGACAACATCTACACCTATGACCTCGCCAGCGGCGCCAGCACGCAGTTGACCCATTGGAAGGGCGAGGACGCCTACCCGATGTGGTACGGCAATACGCTGTACTTCGCCTCGGATCGTGGCAAGAACGGCGTGCTCAACCTGTGGCAGCGCGACCTCAAGACCGGCGCCACGCAGCAGGTGACGGACTTCCCCACCTACGACGTGGACTGGCCCAGCCTGGGCAACACCGGCATCGCGCTGTCAGATGGCGGACTGTTGTACGTGTATTCCTTCGCCACGGGCAAGCTCGCGCAAGTGCCGGTGACGGTGCCGCTGGGCGGCTCGCGCACGCTGCCGTATGAATACGCCGCGGCCAAGATGATCCGCGGCGCCGACATCGCGCCCGATGGCAAGTTGGCGGTATTCAGCGCACGCGGCGCGCTGTTCACGGTGCCGGCCAAATACGGCCACACCACAGAAATCAGCCACACCGTGGCCAGCAATGACAAAGCCCCTGCCTGGTCACCCAACGGCAAGTGGATTGCCTACATCCGCGACAACGGCATCGACAGCCAGGTGATGCTGCGCGCGGCCGACGGCAAGGGCGCGCCCAAGGCGCTCACCCGGGAAGCCGACATCACCTACGCGGGTCCGCTGCTGTGGAGCCCCAACGGCGACTGGCTGACTTACACCGATTCGCGTCAGCGCCTGTGGCTGGTGGACGTGAACACCGGCGCGCGCAAGGAAGTGACCACCGACCGACAAAAAATCATTGGCGCGTTCCAGGACGTGGCATTCTCGCCGGACAGCCGCTGGCTGGCGTTTTCCAAGCACCTGCCCAACCACCTGCACGCGTTGTTCATCTATGGCGTGGACAACGGTCAGTTGCATCAGGTCAGCCGCGGTGATTTCAACGACAGCAATCCGGCGTTCTCGCAGGACGGCAAGTATCTGTACTTCGTCTCGGCGCGGCTGGTGAATCCGGTCCTGTCCGCCTACAACTTCGGTGCCTCGGGCGTGGTGCCCGATGGCCTGTACGTGACCACGCTCGAGGCCAGCACGCCGTCGCCGTTCGCGCCGCGCACGCAGGCGCCGGCCGCGTCCAGGCCCAAGTCGGGCGCGAAGGGCAAGACCAAGGGCAAAAAAGCCAAGACACCCGTGGTCAACATCGACTTCAACGGCCTGATCAACCGTGCGGTGCAGGTGCCGGTGCCAGCCGCCAACATCATGCAGGTGGCCGAGGCCAAGGGCGTCGTGTACTACGCCACCATGCCGGTGCCGGTGCTGGGCGGAGCGATTCCGGGCGAGATGCCCGAATTGCGCGCCTATGACCTGGCCAAGCGCAAGGCGCTGACCCTGGCGCAGGGCGTCGGTGGCGGGTTCGCGCTGTCGGCCGATGGCTCGACGCTGCTGTACAGCCTGCACGGCAAGTGGGTGCTGCGTCCAGCAACATTCTCGCCAGCGGCCAAGGCCAAGCCGCTGAACACCTCGCACATGCAGATGCAAGTGGTGCCGCGCGCGGAATGGGCCGAGATCTTCAACGAGGCCTGGCGCAACGTGCGCGATTACTTCGTCAATCCCGAGCTGATCAAGGCCAAGTGGGCCGCCATCGGTGACCGCTACCGCGCGCTGTTGCCGCTGGTGCAAACCCGTGAAGACCTCAACTTCATCATGGCCAACATGATCGGCTCGCTGGGCGAAAGCCACATGTACATCTTCGGTGGCGACATGGGTTGGCACTCCCCGCCGCAGCCGACCGCCGGACTGGGCGTCGAGTTCGCGCTCAACGCCAGCGCGGGCCGCTATTACCTGAAGCGCATCTATCACGGTGACAACACCGTGCCGGGCTACTACGCGCCGCTGGCGCAGCCGGGGCTGAAGGTGAAGCAGGGCGATTACGTGCTGGCCATCAACGGCAAGCCGCTGACGGCATCGATCAATCCATATGAGCTGTTGCAGGGCACACTGGGACAGACCATCGCGCTGAGTATCGCCAGCACGCCGGACGGCACGCCGTGGACGATTCTGGTCAAGCCAGTGGTCAACAGCGGCAAGCTGCACCTGCTGCACTGGATCAACAACAACCGGCGCGAGGTGAACAAGTTGTCCGACGGCAAGATCGGCTACGTGTACTTGAATGACATGGAGGCCACTGGCCTGCATGAGTTCGTGCGCCAGTACTACAGCCAGTTGAACAAGCCGGGCCTGATCATCGACGACCGCTGGAACCTCGGCGGTTTCATCGACACGATCCTGTTCAACCAACTCGACCAGAAACCGGTCGCGGCCTGGACCAACCGCCACGGTGCCTACTACCAGAGTCCGGAGGATGCCTACGTCGGGCACATGGCGGCGCTGATCAACCACGGCTCGGCCTCGGATGGCGACATCTTCGCCTACCGCTTCCAGCAGTATCACCTCGGGCCGACCATCGGTTCGCGTACCTGGGGCGGCGTGCGCGGCTATGACAACACCTTCCCGTTGCTCGATGGCGGTGCGCAGGTGGTGTCCGAGATCGCCATGTACGGCACCAACTCGAAGTGGGTGGTGGAGAACATCGGCGTGGTGCCATCGATCGAGGTGCATGTCAATCCCGGCCTGCTCGCGCGGGACAACCGCGACACGCAAATCGAGAAAGCCGTGGACGTGCTGCTGCAGGAAATCAAGCAGCATCCGACCGAAGTGTCGCCGCCGCCGCCATGGATGCCGGCCTTCCCCGTGCAGCCCGATTATCCGCCCTGCCCGGTGACCACCGGCACCTGTCAGTAACCGCCGCGTCACGGCCAGCCCATTGCGGGCTTGTCCGTGGCAGAGAGTCCAACGCGGCGCGAAGGCCCGCCCTCCGCGCCGCGTTTTTTCGTGGCGTGGCGTGCCGCAATGCTGGCGTTGCCTCGACACGGCCGCACACGGCATGACATACACTGCAGCGCTGCCTTGGCGCGCTTGCGTCGCGCCGATTCCGTGGTTTCATTTGCTGACGAGATCGCCATGATTGCCATGTACCAGCGCGCCTTGCGCGCCCTGCTTTCCCTGCTGTTGTGCGTTGCGGGCGGCTTCGCGTTGACCGCGCAGGCCGCACCGGTCGCTGCGACGGCACCGCCGGCGCCCTTGTCGCTGGCCAAGGTACGGGCGTTGATCAGCAGCGCCAGCCGTGGTCGCGCGATCGCTCAATCGATTTTTGCCGGACCTGGTGGCCTCACCGGCGCCGTGGTCTCCTACAAGGACGCGCCGAACGCGCCACCCAGCGTGATTTGGGTCAACGACGACGCATCGGCGCTGCTGGTGGGCAAGCTGATCGGACCCAAGGGCGAGGATCTCGACAAACAGGCCGCGCAAAACATCGGTTTGCTGCTTTCGCCGGCCAAGGCGCTGGCCGCCGCCGCCCAGCCCGAAACCGGCGCGATCATGGCCGGCAGCAAGGGGCCGGTGCTGACTGTGTTCATCGATCCCAACTGCATCTTCTGCCACATGCTGTATCAGCAACTCGAACCATTGCTGGCCAAGGGCACCCTGCGCGCGCGCTACGTGCTGGTGGCGGTGGTCAAGCGCTCCAGTTTCGACAAGGCCGCCGCGATCCTCAGCGCCAAGAACCCGGCCGCGGCTTTGCAGCAGGATCAAGCGGCGTTCGATCCCAAAACCGAGGAAGGCGGCATCAAGCCAGACACCGCACCGGTCAAGGCCGTGACTGACCGCATCGGCGCCAACAATGCACTGATGAGCAAGGCCGGGGGCGATGGCACGCCCATGCTGCTGTTCTGCGGCAAGGACGGCAGCGTGCAGCAACTCGAAGGCATGCCGCGCGATGTCAACGCTCTGCTGGCGGAGATGGCCAGTGGTCCCGCGCCGGCCTGCGGCGGCTGAGCGGCACGGTCAGCCCGCCCGACGCGCGCTGCCGGGAAGCTCCGACCGGCAGCGCGGTGCGCCGCCAATCTCAACGCAGAAAAATCAGCGCCAGCACGGCCATGATCAGCAGGTATTTCACCGTGCGGAAACCGCGCGGCCAGCGCCGCTTCCAACTGCCCAGCGTGTTGTTGAAGCGGTTGAGGCGTGCGTACAGGCGATTGATCGCGCCCACCGGCTCGCCGGGTACGTTCTCGGTGGCGGTGGCCTGGCCCATGAAGCGGCTCACCGCGCGATTGATCGCGCGCATCACCGGTGTGTACAGCGGCCGCTCGATATCGCAGAACAGGATCACGCGCGTGTGCTCGGTGCGGTTTTCGGCCCAGTGCACGAAGGTCTCATCGAACATGAAATCCTCGCCGTCGCGCCACACCAGTTCCTCGCCATCGACCAGGATGCGGCAGGCCGGCGAATTGGGTGTGGCCAGCCCGAGGTGGTAGCGCAAGGATCCGGCGAACGGATCGCGGTGCGCGTTGAGCTTGCTGCCCGGCGGCAGCAGCGCGAACATCGCGGCCTTCACCGAGGGGATGGCGTTGACCAGCGCCACGGTTTGCGGACACTGCGCCTGCGCCGAAGGCAGGGCGTTGCCGTACCACTTCAGGTAATAGCGCTTCCAGCCCTGGCGGAAGAACGAATCGAAGCTGGCGTCGTTGTGGCCCTCGGCCTTGCGGATGTGCCCGGCCTCGGCCAGCGCCAGCGCCTCGGTGCGGATCGTCTGCCAGTGACCCTTGAGCGCATCCAGCTCGGCGAAGCGCGCGCGCTCCACCACGGGCTTCGAGGGTACCTTGGAGAACAGGTACATCAGCAGGTTGTAGGGCGCGAACAGCGCCGAGTGATCGACCAACTGGCGATCGAAACGCAGACGTGCGCGTCCGCGCAGATGCACCGCGAGCACGGCGCCGACATAGGCGTACACGATCAGGAACTTGATCGACAGCGGATCGAAAGGCAGGGACATCGGCGCGACAAGGGACCGGGTAGCGCCATAGCCTAGCCCAGCGCGCATGAACCCGGGTGCGGAGCCATGCCGCGAGCTGATCAGTCCGGTGCCGCGGGCGCTTGCAGGAGCGGATTCGCCGTACTGCCCAGCAGCACCGCCAGCGCCGCCGAAGCCATGCGATTGCGCACGCCGTCGGCGCGGCTGGTGAGCATGATCGGCACGCGCGCGCCCAGTACCACACCGGCGGCATCGGCATCGGCCATGAAGGTGAGCTGCTTGTACAACATGTTGCCGCTTTCCATGTCCGGCACGATCAGGATGTCGGCCTGGCCCGCCACCGGCGAGACGATGCCCTTGATGCGCGCGGCATCCATGCTGACGGCGTTGTCGAAAGCCAGTGGGCCATCCAGCACGCCACCCGTGATCTGGCCGCGCTCGGCCATCTTGCATAGCGCCGCGGCATCCATGGTCGAGGTGATCGCGGGATTGACGGTTTCAACCGCCGACAGCAGTGCCACGCGCGGGCTTTCGATGCCGATGCGCCGCGCCAGATCGATGGCGTTTTGCACGATGTCGCGCTTGTCGGCCAAGGTCGGATAAATGTTGATCGCCGCATCGGACAGCAGCAGCGGCCGCGAGTGACCGGGCACGTCCAGCACGAAGGCATGCGACAGGCGGCGCTCGCTGCGCAGGCCGAGATCCTTGTCCAGCACCGCGCGCAGCAATTCATCGGTATGCAGGCTGCCCTTCATCAGCGCCGCGGCGTGACCGGCGCGCACCTGCGCCACCGCGACGCTGGCCGAGGCGTGGCTGTGCGGTGTGTCGATGATTTGCAGCGCGCTGATATCAGTTTGCGCGGCCTGCGCCAAGGCGTGGATGCGCGCCACGGGGCCGACCAGCAGCGGCTCGATCAGGCCTTCGCGCCAGGCTTCGATGGCACCGTCCAGCGCTTCGCTGCTGCACGGGTGCACCACCGCCACGCGCAGCGGCGGGTGGCGCCTGGCCGCGCTCAGCAGGCGTCCGTAACCGACGTGCGCCTGCACCATCACCTGCGGCAAGTCGGGTGCCTGCATGCGCAGCTTCAGGCGTGGCGCCGACACCTCCACTTCGCCGCGCAGCAGCGCTTCGCCGCGCTGGTTGCGGCACGCGCAGGCCAGGCTGAGGTGCTTGTGCCGGGCCTCGCGCGCGGTCACGGTGACTTGTGCGGTGAGCGTGTCGCCGGGCCGCGCCGGGGCCAGAAAATCGAAGCGCTGGCGCACGAACAAGGTGCCGGGGCCGGGCAGGCGCGTGCCCAATACCGCCGAGATCAACGCCACCGCCCATTGCCCGTGCGCGATCACGCCGTGCATCGGGCTGGCCGCGGCGTAGTCGGCATCGAGGTGCGCCGGGTTCAGATCGCCGGTGACGCTGGCGAAGGCGCGGATATCGTCGAGATCCAGCACGCGCGTCAGTTCGGCGTGATCACCGATGGCGATCTCGTCGAACAGGTGATTCTCGAGCATCGGCGTCATGGCGTGCTCAGGGTTGCGGTGGGGTTTGCGGCGCCGGCATGCGGTTGCTGCAGGGCACCGAAGGCGGCAAGTTGTCGGGCGCCGCGGCACCGCCGGAGATGATGAAGGCCATGGCCTGGTCCACGGTCCAGTCGGTGGGCGTGACGCAATCGAGCGGCACGATCTCCAGATAGCCGCCGGTGGGGTTGGGCGTGGTCGGCACGAACACGGCCACCATTTCGCGCCCGGTTTCCTGCTCGCGCATGGTGCTGGTGACAAAACCAATGGTGCGCATGCCCGGGTGCGGAAACTCCACCAGCACCACGCGCTGCGTGCCACTGGGTTTTTTCTGCATCATCGCGGTGAGCTTCTTGGTGCCGTCGTAGATGGTGCGCACCATCGGAATGCGCACCATCAGCGCATCGAAACCGGCCAGCAGACGCCGGCCGAGCACGCGACTGGCCAGCCAGCCGACGAAGTACAGCAGCAGCAGCGTGGCGATCAACGCCAGCACGGTGTTGATCCAGCCGTGGGTCAGCGCACCGGCCAGATCCGGCGCGAACCTGCGCAGACCGCCGAGCGCGCCTTCGACCATGGGGCTGCCCAGCTCGGCCAGCAGGTGCAGCACGAAACCGAACACCGCCACCGTCACCCACAGCGGGATGATGGTGAGCAGGCCGGTGATCAGGTAACGCTGGACATAAAAGCGGCGCATGCGCGACTCGCGTTCGGGTCGATCATTCTAGCCCGCGCGATCACGCCTGCGCCGGGCTGATCGCGTGTCGATGGGTGGGCTCTTCGCGGGCGTGATGAAGGGGCGTAAAAATGGCCATTCCTCTGGTCATTCCCGCGCAGGCGGGAATCCGGAAATCGCGCCGACAAGGCGGAGCCGCTGGATTACCAGCTTCGCTGTTGTGAAGCGCTTCCCGCCTGCGCGGGAATGACGACGGATGACGCGGGCGGCAGTTTGCTCGAGTCGTGTTGGGTGTGTCGGCGCGGATCAATGCGTCGTGTTGATTTGCTTCAGCGTCTGCTCGAAAAACGCGTACACGCCGGCATTGCTCATGCGTCGTGCGTTGGCCAACTCGCCGGCCTGGGTGGCGTACAGCAGCTTGCCATCGGGCGAGACGATCACCGCCGCCGGAATGCCTTTCTTGATCGGATCGCCGTAGCGTTCGGCCACATCGAGATTGCGATCGAAATTGCCGACATCGACCTTGACGATGTTGAAGTGCTGGCGCATCAGCGCGGCGTTCTTGCCGCCGGACAACGACTTGGCCAGCGCGCGGCAATCCGGACACCAGTTGGCGCCAAAGAAGATCAATACCGGCTTGTGATCGGCGCGCGCGGCCTGCATCGCGGCCTGCACCTCGGCCTTGGCGTCGGCCTTGGGATTGTAGGGTTTTTCCAACGGCGCGGCGCTGGCGCCGAACGCAAACACGGAACCCAGAACGAGCAGCGCGAAGGCGAGACGTTTCATCGGCGAATCCTCTGGGGGTGGGGCCGCGGCAATGCTAGCAGGGCGGCCCGGCCGAGTGGTTGCTCAGCGCGGCGAAGGCGGCAGCGCCAGCACGGTGACTTCCTCGCGGTCATGGTGCAGTTGACGTGCGCGCAGATCGATACCGGGCACGGCGGCGCGCAGCAGATCGAGGCACAACTGCACTTCCTCGCGGCGTTTTTTCATCGGCAGCTTGAGATTGAACAGCGCGTGGCGACAGGCGCCTTCGCGCAACCACGCGGCCATCAACGTGGCGACGCGGCGCGGTTGCTCGACCATGTCGCACACCAGCCAGTCCACCGGTTTGCTCGGGCGATAGCGAAAGCCATCGCTGCGCAGGTGCTCGACCAGGCCGGACTCCAGCAAGGCGGGCTGCATCGGCCCGTTGTCCACGGCGCTGACGTGGATCGAGCGCCGCACCAGTTGGTACGTCCAGCCGCCCGGCGCGGCGCCGAGGTCCACCGCGCGCATGCCGGGGCGCAGCCAGCGTCCGCGTTCGCGCTCATCCAGCAACACCAGCAACGCCTCCTCGAGCTTGAGCGTGGAGCGACTGGGCGCGGCGGATGGAAAGCGCAGGCGCGGGATGCCACCTGGCCAGGGCGAGGCCGCGCCGTGCGCCGCGCTGCACAGCAAGGCCGCATCGCCGGCGTTGAGCAGGACGTGCAGATCGCGTGGTGCCCGCGCGTGCAACAGGCCGGCGCGCTGCAGTGCGCCACGCAGCGGCGCGGCCAGCGCGCGCGCCAGCGCGGACAGCTCGCGTCCACTATCGCTGTCGGCATGCTCGATCAATACCTGCGCGTAATGCTGGCCCTGCGCCTGCGTGGCGTGCAGCAGCGGCGTGACGCGATCATTGGTGGGCAGCGCCTGCAGGCGCGCGTGCAGACTCCATGCGGTGCGCGCAAAAATCAGTTGCGGCCACGGCGTGGTGGCTTCCAGCGCGTCCAGCGTGGCGGCGTCGTGCAGCTCGAAGCTGGCCATGCCGCTGTCGACATTGGCGCGCGCGAATCCGGACAGGCCCGCCGCCGCGGCCGCCGTGGCCAACTCGCCCGCGGCCTCGCCCTCAAATCCGGCGCGGCACAACACCACGCGGCCGGATACGGATGTGCTGTATGCGCTGTCACGGTCGGCAGGGGTCATGGCGGGTGCGGCTCAGTACGTCACGCCGCCGCGCGCGGTGTAATCGGCCAGCACCGCGCAGGCCTGTTCGCGCTGCACGTCGCGCTGCACGGCAATGCCACGGCGCTCAAGTTCGCCGATCCAGTCCGCCGGCAGCGGGCCTTCGTCGAAGGCAGTCAGGCGCATCACGTCCTCGCTGCGCGCGCCGATCAGTATTTCATCGATGCCAGCCCAGATGCTGGCGCCGTAGCACTGGCAGCAGGGTTGCGCGCTGGTCGCAAGCACGATGCCCAGCGCGTCCGTATTGAGGCGATAGCGCGCCAGGCGCGTTTGCGCGGTCATGAACGCCATCATCTCGGCGTGCGCCACCGAGCAGTTCATGGCCTCGACGCGGTTGACGCCCACGCCCAGCAAACGCCCGTCGCGGGTGAACAGCGCCGCGCCGAATGGTCCGCCACTGCCATGCTCCACGTTGCGCCGCGCCAGTTCGATGGCCAACGCCATGCGCGCATCGCTGTCGGCGTAATCGCGCTGTTCCAGGCCGGATTGCTGCAGCCACGCCGGCAGGGTCAGATGCACTTGTCCGTGAAGCATGTCAGTGCGGCCCGAATGCGCTGGCGGCAGCATTCACGGCTATGCAGTGCCGCGCCGCGCAGCGGCAGGACCGGATCGCCGGAAAGCCGCAGGCCGACATCATCCCCCGGCGTTTGCACTCGGCCTGCACCGCGGACGGAGCGGCGGGGCTGTGCTTGTTCACGCAGGCCGGGTAGTAGCCACAGCAGTTGCCGATGTTCTTGATCACGCAGTCGCTGTCCACGCGGCAGGTGTAATTGATCGTGGGCGCGAGGCTGCTGCTGGCCGCTGCGGGTTGTGGCGCGCTGGCGGCGTGAACCGGCAGCAAGTTGGGCGGTGTAGCGCAGGCGGCCAGCGGCAAAACCAGCAACGCTGGCAGCAAGCGCGAAACCAGCCAGTGGGGCCTGAACATGACAACCTCCGGACTCAGATCGCCGCGCGCTGCGTCCACGTATCGCGCAGCGTGACGATGCGGTTGAACACCGGTCGTGCCGGGGCGTGATCGCGCGGATCGGCGATGAAATAGCCGAGGCGTTCGAACTGGCAGCGGTCTGCGGGTGCCGCGCGGGCGGCGGCGGGTTCGACGTAGCCCTTGAGCACGCGCCGCGAATCGGGATTGAGGTGATCACGGCAGGTCTCGCCGTTGCTTTCGTCGTCCGGGTCGGGCACGTTGAACAGGCGGTCGTACAAGCGCACCTCGGCGGCGACAGCATGCGCGGCGCTGACCCAGTGGAGGGTGCCCTTGACCTTGCGCTCGGCGCCGGGCATGCCGTGGCGGGTTCCGGCATCGAGCGTGCAGTGCAGTTCCGTCACGTTGCCGTGTGCGTCCTTGATGATTTGCTGGCAACGCACGATGCCGACGCCGCGCAGGCGTACCTCGCCGTCGGGCAGCAGACGGTGAAAGCCCTTGACCGGCTGCTCCATGAAATCCTCGCGCTCGATCCACAGCGTGCGCGCAAACGGCACCGCGCGCGCGCCGAAACCCGCGTCCTTGGGATGGTTGGCGAACGTCAGTGTCTCGAAGTGATCAGTCGGCAAGTTGCTGATCACCAGCTTGAGCGGATCCAGTACCGCCATGCGCCGCGGCACGCGCGCGTCCAGATCCTCGCGTACGCAGGCTTCGAGCACGCCGAGGTCGATGCTGCTGTTCTGCTTGCTGATACCGATGCGCTCCCAGAACGCGCGGATCGCCGCGGGGGTGTAGCCGCGTCGGCGCAGACCCGAGAGCGTGGGCATGCGCGGATCGTCCCAGCCGTCCACGAGTTGGTCCTGCACCAGCGCCAGCAGCTTGCGCTTGCTCATCACCGTGTAGCTGATGTTGCCGCGCGCGAATTCGATCTGCTGCGGCGCACTGGGTGGCAGCCACAGGCCCTTGTCGCGCAGTGGCGCGGTCAGCGTCGCATCGCCGGGCAGATCGAGCTGGCGCAAAAACCAGTCGTACAGCGGGCGGTGATCCTCGAACTCCAGCGTGCACAACGAATGCGTGATGCCCTCCAGCGCATCGGACACGCAGTGCGCGTAGTCGTACATCGGATAAATCGGCCAGGCGTCGCCGGTGTTCTGATGCGGCATCTTGCGAATACGATAAATTGCCGGATCGCGCAGGTTGATGTTGCCGGCGGCCATGTCGATCCTGGCGCGCAGGGTGCGGCTGCCGTCGGCGAATTCGCCGGCGCGCATGCGCTTGAACAAATCGAGATTTTCCTCGATGCCGCGCTCGCGAAACGGTGAGTCGCGACCGGGTTGGGTCAGCGTGCCGCGATAGGCGCGCACCAGTTCGGCATCCAGATCATCGACGTAGGCCAGGCCCATGCGGATGAGTTTTTCCGCGCCCCGATAAAACACCTCGAAGTAATCCGAGGCATGGCGCAGCGTGTCCCACTCGAATCCCAGCCAGCGCACGTCAGCCTGAATGGCCTGCACGTACTCGATATCTTCCCTGGCGGGGTTGGTGTCATCGAAGCGCAGATGGCAGCGCCCGCCGTTCTCGGCGGCGATGCCGAAATTGAGACAGATGCTCTTGGCGTGGCCCAGATGCAGATAACCATTGGGCTCGGGCGGAAAGCGCGTGACCACCGCACCGCCATGTTTGCCTGCGGCACGATCGGCGGCCACGATTTGGCGGATGAAATGCTGCGGCGGACTGGCGGGGAGGTCGTTGGCCATGGTCGGCGAGATCGAGACAAAGAGCGCAAGTCTAGCCGAGCGGCCCGCTGCGCCGCTGCGCGCGCCGGCGTAGGCTATGCACTCCAAGGGTCGTCCCATGCAGACTGTTTACAACGCTGATTCCATCGTCGATGCGCAGATCGCCAAGGATGCGCTGGAAGACGCCGGCATCCCGGCTTTCATCGCCGGCGCGGCGTTGATGGGTGGCATCGGGCAATTGCCGGCGCGCGGCTTCATCCGCGTCATGGTGCCCGACGTCGCGTTGCCCGAGGCGCGGCGCATCCTCGCCGAGGTGTTCCCCGAGCCCGCCGCCGCTGCGCGCGTTGCCGGTCATGATCCGGCCGCCTTCGGGCCCACGGGCTTCAAGCCGGCCTGATCGGTGCGTTGCGCGATGCTCGCGAACTGAAGCGCGCCCAACCGCCGCGGCAATCTTGCTTGTCCCTTGACGCGCGCGCGCCTAGCATGAACGCCCTGATTAATACTCGGAGAGAGAATATGTCTACCGCCGCCGCAGAACTGCGCAGCAAGCGCTTCGCCGCCGCCGTGCCCGACCTGGAACGCATCGAGGCGATGCCGCTGCTGGCCGAGATCGATGCGCTCAAGCACGCGCGCAATGCGGTGGTGCTGGCGCACAACTATCAGGCCCCGGCGATTTATCACGGCGTGGCCGATTTCACCGGCGATTCGCTGGCGTTGGCGCAGCAGGCGGCGCGCAGCGAGGCCGAGGTGATCGTGGTCGCCGGCGTGCAGTTCATGGCCGAGACCGCGAAGCTGCTCAACCCGACGCGCATGGTGCTGATCTCATCACTCGCGGCTGGCTGCTCGCTGGCCGAGTCGATCAGCGCCGCGGATGTGCGCGCGCTGCGCCGCCGGCATCCGGGCGTGCCGGTGGTGAGTTACGTCAACACCTCGGCGGCGGTAAAGGCCGAAAGCGACATCTGCTGCACCTCGGCCAACGCGCTGCGCATCGTCGAGAGTCTGGGCGTGCCCAAGGTGATCTTTCTGCCCGATCGCTATCTCGGTCATCACGTGCAGCAACAGACCGGCATCGAGCTGGTGCTGTGGGAGGGCGCCTGCGAAGTGCACGAGCGCTTCACCGGCGCGCAGTTGCGCGGGTTGCGTCGCGACCACCCGGGGCTGCAAATCGTGGCGCATCCCGAGTGCCCGCCCGAGGTGCTGGCCGAGGCTGATTTCGTCGGTTCCACGCAGGGCATGGTCGATCATCTGGCGCGCAGCAAGCCGGCGCAGGTCGTGCTGATCACCGAGTGCTCGATGAGCGACAACGTCGCCGGGGAGTTTCCCGAGATCCGCTTCGTGCGCCCCTGCAACCTATGCCCGCACATGCGCCAGATCACCCTTGTCGGCATCCGCGATGCGCTGCGCGACCTGCGCCATGAAGTGACGTTGCCGGCGGAAATCATCGCCCCGGCGCGGCGCGCGCTGGAGCGCATGCTGGCCGTGGGGCGCGCCTGAATGAGCACGCAGCCAGCTTTCATTGCCGGCCCGCCCAGCGAAGTTCTAGTGATTGGCGCTGGCGCGGCGGGCTTGTCCACGGCGCTGGCCGCCGCGCCGCGCGCGGTGCGCGTTCTCAGCCTGGCCGAGCCGGCACGCGATGGCGCCAGCACTTGGGCGCAGGGTGGCATCGCCGCGGCCCTGGGCGCGCAGGACAGTCCGGCGCTGCACGCGGCCGACACGCTGGCAGCCGGACAACACCTCAATCAGCCGGATGCGGTCGCGCGCCTCACCGCGGCGGCGGCGAGCGTGATCGACTGGCTGCAAACACTCGGCGCGCATTTCGATCGCCGCGACGATGTGCTGCTGCTGGGGCGCGAGGCCGCGCACGGTCAGGCGCGCATCGTGCACGCGCATGGTGATGCCACCGGCGCCGAGGTGATGCGCGCGTTGGGCGCGGCCAGCCGCGCGGCGCGTCATATCGAACTGCTGGCCGCGCGGCGCGCCATCGCGCTGGCGCAGGACGCGTCCGCTCGCGTGGTCGGTGCATGGGCATGGAATGGTCACGCGCTGGAGCTGTGGCCGGCGCGCGCCGTGGTATTGGCCAGCGGCGGTTATGCCGCGTTGTATCGCTCCACCACTAATCCGGCGGCCTCCGATGGCAGCGGCATGGCGCTGGCGTTGGTGGCCGGTGCGCGGCTGACCGATCTGGAGTTCGTGCAGTTTCATCCCACCGCTTTGGCTCCTGCGGACGCCGCGCACGACGGGCAACTGCCGCTGCTGACCGAAGCCTTGCGCGGCGCCGGCGCGACGCTGATCGACCAGCACGGACAGCGCTTCATGCTCGCCGAACACGCGCTGGCCGAACTGGCGCCGCGCGATGTGGTGGCGCGCGCCATCGCCGCGCGTCGGCTGGCCGGCAGCGCGGTGTTTCTGGATGCGCGCGCGGCGCTCGGCGCCGAGTTTCCGCAGCGTTTTCCGACCGTATTCGCTGCCTGCATGCGGGCCGGTATTGACCCACGCGCGCAGCCCATGCCGGTGACGCCCGCGGCGCATTACTGCATGGGTGGCGTGTTCACCGATGACCGCGCGCGCAGCACGCTCGATGGTCTGTACGCCGTGGGTGAGGCCGCCGCCAGCGGCGTGCACGGCGCCAATCGCCTGGCCAGCAATTCGCTGCTGGAAGGCTTGGCCTTTGGCCGCGATCTGGGACTGGCGCTGGTGGCGGACTTGCCGCGCGGTGGCGCGACGGCGCAGCCGTGCCCGCGACGCCATCAACCACTGGCGGCGGATGTGCGTGCCGAGCTGGCCGCGCTGCTGTGGGCACAAGCCGGGCTGGTGCGCTGCGAACAGGGCCTGGCGCTGGCCGCCGCGCAAATCGAGCGGTGGCTGGATCAGCAAGCCACGGACAGCAGCGGCGCCGACCTGCTGCGCTTTGCCGCCGCCGCCGTTGCCGCCATGCGCGCGCGTCGCGACAGCATCGGCGCGCACTGGCGCAGCGATGCGCAGCAGGCGGCCTGAGCCGCGCGCATCGCGCTACGCTTGTGCTCCCACCCCATCCGCGAGACCTGCCATGAGCGAGCTGCCTGTACTGGTGATCGGCGACAAGACCTATTCCTCGTGGTCGCTGCGGCCGTGGCTGTTGCTGCGCCAGGCCGGCATCGCGTTCGAGGAGCGATTGCTATGGCTGCATCGCCCCGAATTTCGCAGCGAGGTCGTGCGCTACTCGCCCAGTGGCCGGGTGCCGGCGCTGTTGCACGATGGCGCGGTGATCTGGGAGTCGCTGGCGATCCTTGAATACATCAACGAGACCTGGCTGCAGGGCCGCGGCTGGCCGGCCGAGCGCAAGGCACGCGCGCAGGCGCGTGCGATCGCCTGCGAGATGCACAGCGGTTTCGCCGCTCTGCGTCGCGAACTGTCGCTGAATCTGCGCCGGCACGGCTCCGTGCTGCAGCCTGGCCACGACGCCGCGCAGGACATCCAGCGCGTGCTGACGCTGTGGCAGGACACGCGCACACGTTTCGGCGGCGGCGGCCCGTTTCTGTTCGGAGCTTTCGGTTGCGCCGACGCCATGTACGCGCCGGTGGCGTTGCGCTTCGTGGTCTACGGCATCGCCCTGCCGCCGCCGGCGCAGGCCTATGTCGATGCCATTCTCGCCCTGCCGGCCATCGCCGAATGGCGCGCCGCTGCCGCGCTGGAGAAGGACTGAGGCGCATCACGCCAGTGCGACGGCGCGCGCGTGAGCTGGTGGCGCAAGCGCGCCATGCACCTCGGGTGCGCATCGTGATTCGTGGAGAACGCCATGCTCGGAATCGGTGCTTTCAAGCAACGCCTGCCCAGCGCCGAACAGGCGCTGCCGGGACGCGCCACGCCGCTGCCGCTGCTTGATCGTCATTGCGTGCATGGTCACGCCTTGACCGCACTGCCGCCAGGCATGCGCGCGGTGATTTTTGCGATGGGCTGCTTCTGGGGCGCCGAGCGTGCGTTTTGGTCGCTGCCAGGCGTGTACACCACGGCAGCGGGCTACAGCGGCGGCCACACGCCGCATCCGACGTATCGTGAAGTGTGCAGCGGACAAACCGGCCACGCCGAAGCGGTGCGCGTGGTGCACGACCCGAGCGTGATCCACTTCGAGGAACTGCTCAATGTGTTCTGGGAGCGCCACGATCCCACCCAGGGCATGCGCCAGGGCAACGATGTCGGCACGCAGTATCGCTCGGCCATTTATGTCAGCGACGCGCAGCAGTTGGCCGCCGCCACAGCCTCGCGCGCGATCTACCAGCGCGCGCTCAGCGCCGCGGGGCAAGGCACGATCAGCACCGAGATCGGCATGGCCGGCGCGTTTTACTACGCCGCGGACGAACACCAGCAATACCTGGCCAAGCATCCGCTGGGTTACTGCGGGTTGGGTGGCACCGGCGTGGCGTGTGCGCTGGGTTTGGGTGTTATCGCAGCGGCCGGCGACTGAGCGCAGCCGCGCGTTTGCCCGCGCACGGATCATCGTGCCGGTCTGCAGGCGTGGCCGTCCGTTCCTTCCGAGTCTGTCAGTCGAAATCAGCCGCCAGAGCCGCGTGCTGGGCGGCATCGAGTTGCATCTCGACGGGCTGCGCCGGATGCGTCGCGCGCAGCGTCACCGCGGCGCCGGCGCGCCAGGCCGCGATCATGGCCGTGCCCAGCTCGAAGCGCAGAAAGTGCACGGCGGCGGTCTTGCTGTCGTTGCTGCGCGGCAGATCCTCGTCGGCGATGGCCAGCACCGATGCGTGGCCGGCGACTTGCAGCGCGATGTGGTGCTCGATGTCGCGCAGATTCTCCAACGCGCGGCGGCGCTCGTCGATGTCGGGGTATTCGATCAGCAGCGTGGCCTTGAGATTGTGGCCATCGGGGATCAGCGGGTTGTAGGTGGCCAGTTCCTCGGCGATGGCCTCGGGCTCGAAGATGCGCTCGATGCGCAGCATTTCCTGCACCTGGTATTGCACGGTCACGCGGTCCTCGAACAGCAGCGTGAGGTGCGCGCCGAGGTGCACGCTGCGCGCACGCTTGTGCGCCATGGCGCGGGCGCGATATTCGCCGCGTTCGCGCGCGTAGCGCTCCAGGCTGAGCAGATCGTCGTGAACAAGCGTATGCATGATGAGCCTCTCAGATGGCGTAGGCCTGACGCAGCAGGCTGATGGGATGTTCGGCCTGGATCGTGCCGCCGAGGCCATGGGCGATATGCGCGCCAGCCATCGGGCAGTCGCTGCTGAAGTGCTGCGGCGCGGCCTGCTCGACGCGCGTTTGCACCGGCTTGGCGATCTTGCGCGCGATCGGATAAGTGGCAGTCTTGACGCCGTAGGTGCCGTCGTGGCCCGAGCAGCGCTCGATGGTGGTGATCTCGGTGTCAGGCACCAGCGCCAGCACCTCGCGCGTTTTCGGGCCGATGTTCTGCACGCGCTGGTGGCAGGCGACTTGCCAGGCGATCGTGCCCAGCGTGTTCTTGAAATCGGTCTTCAGCAGACCGGCCTGCTGGCGCAGCATCAGATACTCGAACGGGTCGAAGAAGCGCCGCTTCAGCAACTGCACGTCGGCGTCATCGGGGAACATCAGCGGCAGTTCCTGCTTGAACATCAGCACGCAGGACGGAATCGGCGCCAGCAAATCGAATCCCTCGCGCGCCAGCGCGGCCAGCACCGGAATGTTTTTCTCCTTGTAGGCGCGCACGCTGTCGAGATCGCCCAGCTCCAGCTTGGGCATGCCGCAGCAGACTTCCTGCATGACCATGCGCGTGGGGATGTCGTTGTGGATCAGCACCGCATGCAGATCCTCGACCACTTGCGGCAGGCTCACATCGCAATAGCAGGTGGCGAAGATGGCGATCTTGCCGTGGGTGCGACCCGCGGGTGTGGCCGTGCCCTCGGCCTTTGCGTGCCTGAGGCGCTTGCGCGCGGTGCGGCTGTGGTACGCGGGCACCATGGCATCGGGATGCACGCCGAGTGTTTTGTCCAGCAGCTTGCGCCCCACGCCGCTGGCGTTGACCGCGTTGACCACCTCGGCCACCACCGGGATCGAGGCGATGCGTCCGACCGCGGTGGTGCTGGACAGTATTTTTGCCTTGAGCGGCACGCCGTGCCTTTTGAAGTGCACCGCCTTGGCGCGCAGCATCAGGTGCGGAAAATCCACGTTCCACTGATGTGGCGGCACATAGGGGCATTTGGTCTGGTAGCACAGGTCGCAGAGATAACAGTGCTCGACGACCTTGGCGTAGTCGGTCTTGGCCACACCGTCGATTTCCAGCGTGCTGGAGTTGTCGATCAGATCGAACAGTGTCGGAAACGCGTTGCACAGGCTGACGCAGCGGCGGCAGCCGTGGCAGATATTGAACACGCGTTCGAGTTCGGATTCGAGCCGCGTCTCGTCCCAGAAATAGGCCTCGGTCCAGGCCAGCGGATGGCGCGTGGGCGCCTCGAGATTGCCTTCACGCGTCATGCCCGCTCCGCGAATCGTGCTTAAGAATGAGAAGGCGCCAGCGTTGCGCCGGCGCCGTGGACGATGCAGATCGCGGCGCCCATCGCGCTGCGTGTCTGCTCAGCCCAGATCGTTCAGCGCTTTCTGGAAGCGGTTGGCGTGCGAGCGCTCGGCCTTGGCCAGGGTCTCGAACCAGTCGGCCACTTCGTCGAAGCCTTCCTGGCGCGCAGCCTTGGCCATGCCCGGGTACATGTCGGTGTATTCGTGGGTCTCGCCGGCGATGGCGCTCTTGAGGTTGGCGTGGGTTTCGCCGAACGGCAGGCCGGTGGCTGGATCGCCGCACTGCTCGAGGTACTCAAGGTGGCCGTGAGCGTGGCCGGTTTCGCCTTCGGCGGTAGAGCGGAATACTGCGGAGACATCGTTGAAGCCTTCCACGTCGGCTTTGGCCGCGAAGTACAGATAGCGACGGTTGGCCTGCGATTCGCCGGCGAAGGCGTACTTCAGGTTTTCCTCGGTCTTGCTGCCTTTCAGGGTGCTCATGTTCAACTCCTGGCGATGGCTGGGGGCGATGGGTGATCGTCATTGTCAATCTAAGCTTCGGCCAGCTCCAAATGAAATCGAATGAATCGATGGCAACGATACCGATACGCTATGGAACATCACGGCGTGCGTGAACTCGAAATGCACAAGCGGTGTGCGACACGGCGGCGCCGCGATCTGCTCTACGCCGGCTTCAACCTGCTGGTGCTGGCGCTGCTGCCGAGCAGGCTGCGCTGGACTGGCTGTAACGCATTCAGCCCGGTTGGCGGTTCAACCAGCCCGCGTCGCTGCGCGCGTGGTGGGTACTTCGCGGCAGGCTTCGGGTTGCGCATCGAGCAACTGCGGTGGCAGATCCTTGATGACTTCGCTCAGGCGCTTCAGGAATGGCCCCATCGCAGTGCTCTTGCGCCACACCATGGCGATGCGTCGGCTGGGCGCGTGATCGCTGAAGCCCAGCAGATGCACATTGGGCGCGCAGGCCACCGGCGGACGCACCGCAAGGATCGGCAGCAGGGTGATGCCGACATTGGCGGCCACCATCTGGCGCAGGGTTTCCAGGCTGGTGGCGCGAAAGCCGCTGCGCTCGGCGGCGCCGGTGGAGTGGCACACTTCCAGCGCCTGATCGCGCAGGCAGTGGCCTTCTTCCAGCAGCAGCAGGTTGAGCGTGCACAGCTCGTCGAGTTTCAGTTGCGTGTGCACGGCCAGCGCGTGTTGCCCGGGTACGGCCAGCACGAACGGTTCCTCGAACAGGAACTCGGCGTGCAGCGAGTCCTCGTGCAGTGGCAGCGCCATGATCGCGGCGTCGAGCTTGCCCTCGCGCAGCAGGCGCAGCAGCACTTCGGTTTTTTCCTCGGTCAGCAGCAGTTCGAGCTTGGGGAAACGTTCGCGCAGGCGCGGCACCACGTGCGGCAGCAGGTAGGGCGCGAGCGTGGGGAAAATGCCCAGGCGCACGGTGCCCGATTCGGGATCGCGCGTGCGCCGCGCGATGCTGCGGATCTGCTCGACCTCGTTCAGTACCTCGCGCGCGCGTTGCGCGATTTCCATGCCGACCTCAGTCAGCAGCACGCGCCGCGGCGTGCGCTCGACCAGGGTGATGCCCAACTCGTCCTCGACCTTCTTGATCTGCGTGGACAAGGTCGGCTGGCTGACGAAGCAGGCCTCGGCCGCGCGGCCGAAATGCTTGTGTTCGGCGAGAGCCACGAGATAGCGAAGATCGCGAAGGTTCATGAGGGGCGATCAAGTGGGTCAATGGTTGGACTATAACCCCGCGCCCATTGCGGCGCTCACGTAGCATCTGGACTCTTGACACGATGCCGCACATGACCGATCTCCGCACTCTGCTGGCCACCGCACGCACGCAGCTCGCCAGCGACGAGGCCGCGCTGGAGGCCGAGCTGCTGCTGGCCGTGACGCTCGGGCACCCACGCAGTTGGTTGTACGCGCACGCCGATGCGGTTCCCGAGCCTGCTGCGGTCGCGCGCTTTGCGGCGCTGATCGCGCGCCGCGCCGCCGGTGAGCCGGTGGCCTATCTGCTGGGCCGGCGCGGGTTCTGGACGCTGGAGCTGGAAGTCGGCCCCGAATGCCTGATCCCGCGCTCGGAAACCGAGCTGCTGCTGGAGCAGGCGCTGCTGCGTCTGCCGCAGGATGCGCCCGCGCGCGTGGCCGATCTCGGCACCGGCAGTGGCGCCCTGGCGCTGGCGCTGGCCAGCGCGCGGCCGCAGGCGCACGTGCTGGCCACCGATGCCAGTGTGGCGGCGCTGACGCGCGCGCGCGCCAACGCACAGCGACTGGGTCTGACGCAGCGCGTGCGTTTTGCCAAGGGTGACTGGTGCGCGGCGTTGGGCGCCGAGCGCTTCGCGATGCTGGTTTCCAATCCGCCGTATCTGGCCGATGACGACGCGCATTTGCGACAGGGCGATCTGCGCTTCGAGCCGCGCATGGCGCTGGCCGCGGGCGTTGACGGGCTGGATGCGCTGCGCGCGATCATCCGCGCCGCGCCGGAACATTTGCATGCGCGCGGCTGGCTGCTGCTCGAACATGGTGCCGAACAGGGCTTGGCGGTGCGCGCGCTGCTCGCCGCGCGCGGTTTCGTCGAGGTGCGCAGTCTGCGCGACCTGCAGGCGCACGAGCGCGTCACCCTGGGGCAATGGCAGAATGCGGCGCCATAATGCGCGCCCGCAACACATCGGAGCATCGCGTGAGCGCAGTCCAGCGTGAACTGAGTTTCCGATTTCTGGCCCAGCCCACCGACGTCAACTTCGGCGGCAAGGTGCACGGCGGCGCGGTGATGAAGTGGATCGACCAGGCCGCTTACGCCGCGGCGGTGGGTTGGAGCGGTGCCTATTGCGTGACCGCCGCGCTCAGCGGCTTGCAGTTCATCGCGCCGATCCGCATTGGCGATCTGGTCACCGTGCAGGTCAAGCTGATCCGCACCGGGCGCAGCAGCATGCATTACGCGGTGGATGTGCTGGCGCGCGATCTGAAAGCGCATGAGCAGCGTCTGGCCACCAGTTGCGTGATCGTGTTCGTGGCGCTGGATGAGGCCGACGGCAAGCCGGTGCTGGTGCCGTCGTGGCAGCCGCAAAGCGCCGAGGATCGGCGCCTGGCCGACAGCGCCGATGAGCTGGCGCGCCTGTCCAAGGCCATGGAAAGCGCCATGCTGGCCGCGCGCGGCGAAAGCTAATTTTTGGCCGGCGCAACGGCCAAGTCCTGCTGATACAGGAACGCGCGCCGCAGCGTGACGCTGCGGCTGGCACCGTCGGCGCGCACCGTATACGTGCCGGGTGGCAGATCATCGACGCGGTAATAGCCCCATTGGTCGCTGTCGATTTTCTTCACCACTTTGCCCTGGGCATCGATGACCTCGATGGGGGCATTGACCAGCGGCTGGCTGGCACGGGTGATGCGCCCGGCAAATCCCAGCCGCAGCGAGACATGGAAATTGGCGGTGGTGGTCACGCCGGCGCGCACCTGCACCCAAGGCGCGGCCTGATCGGGCACCAGATCGATTGGCATGTGCTCGGCATCGAGCTGCACGCGGTACACGCCTGGTGCCAGATTGGCGATCAGGTAATGACCATTGCTGTCGAGTTTGCCGCGTGGACGGCCATCGATCAGCAGCGGCACGCCGGCCAGATCCGACCAGTGCACGTTGGCCGGCAATTTACCGCTGATGCGGCCGGAAATGGCGCCCACGCGCGCCGCGTAGCTGCCCATGCTGCCGCGTGTCAGCCCCGAGGACGTGACCGCGAAATCGGCCACCATCACGAACTGCACCAGCAGCCCGCCAACGCCAGGAATCGCGGCGTTGAGCGGGTCGTTTTGCACCTGCAAGTGCGCGGACAGCCCGGGCATGGCTTCGACTGCGGCATCCAGCAGATAACCGAAACGACCGCGCCCCTGCAGCAGCCCGGCGGTCCACAGCACCGGACGCGGTCCGCGCCACATGCCGCTGAGCAAGGCCGAATAACGCGTGCCGAGATAACCGTCGTGCGTGGCCGCCAACGTAGTGCTGTAGCCATCACTGAAGCTGTGTTGCCACTGCGCCTGACTCACGCCGGAATAGCTGCTCAGGGACACCTGGTCGTGTGCGCCAGGCAGCCACGAGGCGTTCCAGGCGTAATTGCCGAAGTAATCCGGCTGCGCGCTCAGGCCGAGATTGGCGTAGGGGCGCCAACTGAAGCCGGGCTTCACGAAGCGGATGGGCTGGCCGTAGATGGGATCGTAGGCGTCGCGCCCGCTCAGCGTCAGGCCCAAATCCGGCCGCACATTCCAGTTGAGCGTGGCGTAACGGTCGTAAGACGCGGCCGTGTACGTGGCGTAGCGGCCATAGAACGCGGCCGTATAATCGGGGAAATAATTGGCGCCACGCTGGATCGCATAACCGCTCCACGACAGGCTTTTCGATTGGCCGTTGCCACTGAGACTCCAGGCGCTGGCACTGCCGTTGCGTCCCAGCGTCATGCCCCAGGTGCCGAGGCTGCCAAAGCCGCCGACAGCGTTGACGATGCCGTAGTCCTGGCCCCCGGCGCGCTGCACGGCGCCGCCCAGCGTCCACCGCTGGCTGAGTCCGTAGCGCAATTGGTAAAAACCGCCGAGGCCGTGCGTGCCCACGGCCGGATCGAACGGGTTGCCGTCGGCGCCAACGCCGCCATAGGAGATGATGGTTCCCGCCGGCAAGGCTTGCGCGCTGCTGGCCACGTTGACTGATTCGATGCGCACCGGCGTGCCAGCGCCGAAGCGCTGGTACAGCGCCACTTCCACGCGCTCGTCGCCACGCAGCAGCACGTCGCGAAATTGCCAGGTGCCATCCAGGCGGATCGCGGTGCGCGCGACGACCTGACCGTTGACGCGCAGCTCGGCGATGCCGCCGGGCGGACCATTGCCGCCGCTGACCGTGCGCCCGCCTTGCAACTGGCTGGCGACGAGTTGATCGGCGCCCATGGCCGTGCCGTAAGCCAGCGCCGGCTGATTGGTCCACGCGTATTGCGCTCCGGTGAGCTGCGCATAGGGCAGCAGCGGGTCCAGCGCGAGCTGGTCCTCGCCCAGCATCCAGCGCCCGTTGCCTTGATCGAGAATCCAGCCGTAGTTGCTCAGCCGGTTCTGTCCGCCTGGATTGGTGTAGTAGCGCATGCGCCAGAAGCCCGGCCCCAGCGCGCCGCCGAGATCGGTGTAGGTGCTCAGCGTGCTGGTGCCGCCGAGGCGTGTGTAATACGCCTCGCTGTGCCAGCTCGACAGGCTCAGCGAGGGCGCGTAGATATCGGGTTTGACCTGCTGCGTGCTCAACGCCGCACCGGGTGCCGTACTGCCCGGATTCCATGGCAGCTCGGTTTTCAGCGCGAATTCCTGTTCGTCGAAACTGATCTTTGCGCCGAGCGCCTTGGCTAGCGTCACGATCGGAAAATAGCGCTGCTGGTCATGGCTGATCGCCTCCGCTGTTTGCAGTTGGGCATTGCCCAGCGGCGTCGGCAGCACCAGCAGCGGACCTTGTTCCTGCACCAGGCTGCCGATGCGGCGCGCGAATTGATCCAGATCCACGGCGTAGCCGCCTTGCGGCAGCGGCAGCAGGGTGATGCTCTGGCCGCTGTCGCGGCCGTTGAGGAAAAATCCGGCGACACGGGTGGCATGGGGTGCCGGAGCGACGTAGCCCGCAGGTGGAATGGTCGCATTCACAGTAGTCGACGCGCTGACGCCGGGCTTCGCGATAGCCAGCATTGGCAGCGCGCACAGCAGCAAGGTGAGCCAGCGCAGGCGCAGACGGTATCCGCGTACGCAGCGGTGGCGGGTGCCGGCCGTCATTGCCTTGATCAGGGTTTGGCGCTGGCGGGCACCACGAACGCCAACTTGCGGTCGACGTTCGGCGTGCCGAAGGTGCCGCGCAGATACAGCACGTACTTGCCGGGCGGCAGCCCGTTCTTGTCCTCGAACTCGAGGCGCACGCTGCGCGTCAGGCCGGGCAGCACCGCATCCGGGGTCAGTTGCCCGCTGGCGGCAAGGCCGCTCGGTGCTTTGAAATCGGATTGGCCCAGTTGCGCCGGCCACGGGCCGCTGGCCGGTACCGCGCCCTGCCTCCACACCACGTACGTGCCGATCATGCGCGCGGTGGCGTTGCCGGTGTTGCGCACCTCGAACGTCACGCCGTGCGCGTCCGGCTTGGCGCTGAGAATCTCGCCGAGCATCGTGTAGGGCGGCACGCGCGCGTATACCGCAGAGCCCAGGCGGAACAGCGCCTGGATGGTGCCCTTGGGATGATCCGCCTCGGGCTGCTCGGTGAAATAGATCATCGCGCGGTGCTCGCCCGGCGTCAGCGGCACCGCCGGGCGAATCGCGAAGCGCACGACTTGAGAGCCTTCGGCCGGCAGCGTGAACGTGGTCGGATTGATCTGCAGCCAGGGCGCCAGTGACTGTTCGGTGGGCGCGATCTCGATCACGTTGCCCTGCGCGTCCATGGTCCAGTTGATCACCGACACCACCACCTGCTTGGGCGTCTTGGTGAAGTTCATCAACCGGAACGACCAAGTCTGGTTGGGCTTATCCAGATTGATGGTGTAGATCTGCGGTGACACCGCCACTTGCGCCCATGCGGCCGACGCAGCGATCGCGCCGAGTAGCACCACCAACGACAGAGCAAGCATGCGCGCGTATCGGATCATGGCGATTTGATCGTGGCCTGCACGATATTTAATGAGTACGTGGTGGCACCGGTGGCGGCAAAGCTGCTGGTGATGAAGTTGAACGACACCTGCGCGTTCCAGATATTGCAGAGAAAGTAGTTGAAAGGATTGTTGCTGTATGCGCAGAGGTATGGGTTGTTGGGGTCGTACTGGTACTGCATGCTGTAAGTGGCCTGCATGGACAGCGCGTTGGCGGTGGCAACGACCGTCGATCCGGTGCCCGCAGGATTGCTGGTCAGCGTGGCGGTGAACGGGGTGCCCTGACCGCAGTTTATCGAGGTTGCATACTGGAACAAGGTGCCACCGGCACGCGGCACGGAGCCGACCACGGCGCCTGGGTTGATCGCGCCGGCATCAGCGCTCAACTGCCCACCATTGGCATAGGCGCTGGGTGCGCTGGTACCCATGTTGAAGCTGGGGGGCTGACCTCCGGTGACGTCGAAGGCGCCGATCGAACTCAGCGTGCTGCTCCCGGAGAGCCCACTGGTGAATCCGTAGATACGGCAGCCGCCCCGGCCGGCCGGGATCGCCACGGTCGGGCCGGCACGCGTGGCGGTACGCGCGACGGGCGCCATGCCGGACTTGCGCATGGCGCCGGGCGCAGCGGCATTCCCGGTGACTGCATTCGGCAGACCCTGCCGCTGCATGGCGCTGGCCGGTCCGAGCACGACGATATTTCCACCGCCGCGCAGGGTCAGCGTGGCCTGCGCATAAAGTGACGGCGGCACCGTGAGCAGTGCCGCCGTCATCAGCAGGGCGAGCCTGCGTTCCATGACTTGAACCACCCGTTGATCAGGTGCTGCTTGCGGTGATGTAGATCGTCGCGCCCGAGTAGGTCTCGGCGGTCTTGGCGTTGCTGAGGTCCATCGTCATGGTGACGTTGCCCACCTGTGGCGTACCGCCAAGGCCCGTGCCGTTGAACGAGGTTGGAGACGTCGCGAGGCTGCTCAGGGCAATACTCGATCCTGTCGTCGAGCCGTTCAGCGTCGCCGAAGCCTGTGTGGTGGAACTACTGAAGGATACCGAGACTGAGGTAGTGCCCGAGGTTGGCGTGGTGATCGAGCGCACCGCCCAGACGTTGCCCAAGGTCAAACCGACAGCGCTGATGCTGCCAGGCGCGCCTGGAGCGAAGGTCGCCGCAGTGGCGCTGAGCGTGCTGGCCGTACCGGTCGCAGTCAGCCCTTGTGCTCCGAGCGCGGTGGGCGCACCACCGGCCAAAGCCAGCAGCGCCGAGGAGGGCACGGTCAGATTGATCGCGCTGTAGTAATAAAGCAGCGTGGTGGGCTGCAGGATCACGCTGAACGTGGTGCTGCCCGTGGTACTGGCGGTCGCAGCCGCGGCCGGGGTGGGAGTGAACGCCATGCCCAGCGCGATGGCGAGGCTGGCGGCGAGGGCGCTGGCGCGCAGGGTCTTGGTGATACTCATGGTGCGATCTCCGGGTTGGTCGTATCAGGAACAGGGCCGGTTTTGATCCGGACGCCAAACTCCCAAGCAAGCACAATGCCAAACCACTTGAACGTCGTTTTGTGCGCTTAAAGTACAATTTTAGTTACATTGCCTAAGTTCTTGCATTATCTATGTTTTGTCAAACGGTTTTGGCGATCCTGATGCAACAGCGCGGGCTGCGCCCGCGCGATTGTCACGCGTCGTTACGGTCGCACGGATGTCGCGATTGGGCACACGATCACACTTCAGGCAGGCTTTTTGCGTCCATTGGTTCAGGGGCAAGTGGGCGCGGCGGGGGTGATCATGAGGTTCCGGCCACGCTGTGGCGTCGGCATGGACAACATCGCCGCGTGCCCGGACTCGGCTACACCACTGCAGGCCCTGGCGCGCAGCTTGTACGACAGGCCATTCGTGGCCCGCGCGAGTCCGAACTTGTCCAGACCGTTCCAAGACGCTGCAGGATGGTCGATAGAGCCTACGCAGCGAAGACTTGTTGACAGTCCGCGACGTGCTCGGGACAATGCCCGTTCTTTGTTGGAGGGATACCCAAGCGGCCAACGGGGGCAGACTGTAAATCTGCTGGCTTACGCCTTCGGTGGTTCGAATCCACCTCCCTCCACCAGCTTGAGGGCCGCTGACGGTACGAGTTGCAGAGTTCCACAAGATCGCGCAGCGCGTTGCTCGGCACCCGTGCGGGAGTAGTTCAATGGTAGAACCTCAGCCTTCCAAGCTGATGGTGCGGGTTCGATCCCCGTCTCCCGCTCCATTGAAGCTTCGCGCCGGCACTTCACCGCTCACGTAGCTCAGTCGGTAGAGCACTTCCTTGGTAAGGAAGAGGTCACTGGTTCGATTCCAGTCGTGAGCACCACATCTGCGGCGGTCTGCCGCCTCCTCCAATCACTTTCTGGGTCACTGCAAAGTCATGTCCAAGGAAAAATTCGAGCGTAAGAAGCCGCATGTGAACGTGGGGACGATCGGCCACGTGGATCACGGCAAGACGACGTTGACGGCGGCGCTGACGAAGGTCGGCGCGGAGCGTTTTGGC
>NZ_JBTSRB010000017.1:0-56412 GCF_054637675.1 Metallibacterium sp. | reverse complement strand
GCGCCTTCATGCCGAAGTACCACTGCTGGCCTTTCCTGGTCTGATGCATCTCGGCATCACGCGCGTGATCCCGGTTCTTGGTCGAGGACGGCGCGTGGATGATCGTGGCATCCACGATCGTGCCGGACCGCAGCAGCAAGCCTGCGGCATATGGTGCGGTTTGGCTTATGTACCTCCCATCCGACAGGTCCGCGCTGCAGACCGACTCGATCTCTCGGTCGCGGTTACAGCTCGGCGTCTCACCGTGACAGTCGGCGTGGTGGTGAATGATGCCGTGATCGATGTCGAGAACTCCGTGAAGCACGACTGATAGACAACCGCGCATTCAAGGATCAGATCAACCTTCCATGTTGGTGGTAGGGTGCGATGACGCGCAGCTTGGGGGTACCCGCTCTGGATCGCACCGCGACACCCGCCTATTTCGGTTTGCCGCCCATGTCGATCGGCTTGCCGTTGGACAGGAAGGTCAGGTAGCTCACCAAATCGTTCAGTTTCTGGCTGCCGTAGGCTGGCGGCTTGCCGCCGAGTCCGCCGGCAATGCACCCGCGGATCTGGTCTTCGAGGGTGATGACCTTGCCGAATTTCGGACTGAAACGGGGGAAAATGGCGGCGGCATTGCTCAGGCTCGGAATCTTGCTGCCATTGGCGAGTTGGCCCGCGATCTTGCCGCCGCCCGAGTGGCAGCTCTGGCAAGTCATGCCCCTGCCGCCGAAGGTATCGGTCGTGAAGAGGTGACTGCCGCTTTCGATCGCTGCGTGCAGCGGGTCCGGCCCCTTGGCCCAGGCAGCGGGCGCGCACAGCCCAAGCACCAGGACTCCTGCGAGCAGGCGGGTACAGGAGGCGATTGGCTTCTTTGCGTTCATGTCGAGTGTCCTCTGATCAATGGCTAAGCGCATCGGATGGGGCTGTCGGCAAACAGCCTGTCGTGGAAAGCATGGCCCTCACGCCGGCTTGCGGTGCACGGCAACCCACGCCGCGAAGGCATCGAGAAACTTCGCCTGTTGCCGAGCCATCGACGTGGCTGATCAGAACGAGCAAACCGATCAGGTTGATGCGCTTGCCGGGGTTGATGCACTTGCCGGCCACGCGGCGGATCCGCTGGTTTGCTGATTGACCAGATCCAGTTGTGCCTTGGCTGCACTGGCCGCCTGATCATGTACTGCGTTGGCATTCTGCTTGCACATACTCTGCGTAGCGGCGGACTGCATGCCGCACTTTGCGAGGGCGACCCTCAGATCACCATCGATTCGGGCCATTGCGACGTTGTAGTCGGCCTTGGCCTGCTGCTTGGACTGTTTCACGGCAGCCTTGTTGACCTCGTTATTCGCGGACGACTGGGCGTTCGCGACTTTCGCGTTCGCATCCTGCTGTGCAGTTGCAAGATTGCGATTGGCAGCGTCGACCGACGGCTGTGCGTTCTGTGCGGCCTTCGCCACATTCGCCGCACGATCGCGCGCTGCCTGATTCACGTCGCTTTGGGGGGTCTTGCTGCATGCTGCAAGCGCGACCACCAAACCGGCAACGATCAGCTTCGATGTCATGTTCATGAAAATGCTGCCTCTGAAAGATGAATCTTCGGATCGGACAGAAGTCACGGCTGAATATCAGAATCAGCAACCACTGCCCGCATTTGCCCTGCCTGTTCCGCTTCGATCGTCGCGCAGCGTCATGCTCGATTGCATGATTGCGCGGAGAGCATGAAGAAGCTTACGCGCAATATTTCCGCAACTATGTACGTCAGCGCACACAAATAGGCCCATGTTCAACGCGTATACTTAATCCATGAGGCGCAGCCGGCATTGGGGCCAATGACTATCGTTTTCCGGGATCCCCGCCGGCGGGCGCTGGCTGACACGACCGGCACCGGTCAGCGTGCCGGATCGGGCTTGGCGCGTGCTGTCGCGGCCTTGCCTTGGCGGCGACTGAGGCTCGGTCGCACGGGAACTGTTGTGGTGCCGGGCGGACGTAACGCCACGGGCGCCGAACGGGTTTGATGTCGATGTCAGCCATCTCGATTGCCGCTGCGGCGCCGGCCCGTCTGGCCGAGCACTACCAGCGCGTCCGCACGCAGACGGTGCACCTGTGTCGCACGCTGCAGCCCGAGGACACGGTCGTGCAATCCATGCCCGACGCCAGTCCCAGCAAGTGGCATCTCGGGCACACCACCTGGTTTTTCGAGCAGTTCGTGCTGGGACACGACACGGCCTATCGGCCGCTGCACCCGTCCTGGCGATTCCTGTTCAACTCCTACTACCAGTCCGTCGGGCCGATGCATGGACGTGCAGCGCGCGGCCTGCTCTCGCGCCCGACCTGGGCGGAGGTGCTCGCCTACCGGGCGCGCATCGACGAGCGCATGCAGGCGCTGCTGGCGCGCAACGACGATTCCGAGTTGCGCGACCGGGTCGTTCTGGGCCTGCAGCATGAACAGCAGCACCAGGAGTTGCTGCTGACCGACATCAAGCACCTGTTTTCGCTCAACCCCGAGGAGCCCGTCTACGATGCGGCACTGCCGAAACCGCCGGCGGGTACCGCAACCGAGATGGCCTACGTGCGCGGCCGCGAAGGCCGCGTCGAAATCGGCCACAGCGGTGCCGGTTTTGCATACGACAACGAACTGCCGCGACATAGCCAGTGGCTGCATCCGCATGCGCTGGCCGTGCGTCCGGTGAGCAACGCCGAATACCGTGAATTCATCCGCGACGGCGGCTACCGCACGCCGACACTGTGGCTGGCGGAGGGGTGGACCAGTGTGCAGGAGCGCGGCTGGCAGCATCCGTTGTACTGGGCGCACGACTTGCAGAGCGAGCTCACCCTGGGCGGTCGGCGCGAGCTCGATCCGCATGCGCCGGTGTGCCACGTCAGCTATTACGAGGCCGATGCCTTCGCGCGCTGGTCCGGTGCGCGACTGCCCACCGAGGCCGAGTGGGAAAGCATGGCCGCGGAACAAGGCTCGCCCGACGGCAATTTCCAGGAATCGGGTTGGCTGCATCCGCGCGCGGATGCCGAGGGTGTCGGCATGCGGCAGTTGTTCGGCGACGTCTGGGAATGGACGTCCAGCGCGTATCTCGGCTATCCCGGTTTCCGCGCGTCGCCGGGAGCGCTGGGCGAGTACAATGGCAAGTTCATGTGCGAGCAGTGGGTGCTGCGCGGCGGCTCCTGCGCCACACCCAGCGATCACATCCGGGCCAGCTATCGCAACTTCTTCCATCCTGCCGATCGCTGGCAGTTCATGGGCCTGCGCCTGGGGCGGGAGACATGAGCGCGTCGATGCCGCGCATCCGTATCCTGGACCAGCGACCGGAAACGGACGCGATTCTCGACGAGGTGTGTCACGGACTGCGGCAGCGACCCAGGCGTCTGCCTTCCAAGTACTTTTACGACGCGGCAGGTTCGGCGCTGTTCGAGCGCATCTGTGCGCAGCCCGAGTACTACCTCACCCGCAGCGAACTGGCGATCATGCGTGAACATGTCGCGGCGATGGCGGCCTGCCTCGGCCTTGATGTTCTGCTGATCGAATACGGCAGCGGCAGCGGACAGAAAACGCGCCATCTGCTGCACGCTCTGGACAGCCCGGTGGCCTACGTGCCGGTGGATATCGCACCCGCGGCGCTTTCGGCCAGCGGGGCGGCCATGGCGCTGGAGTTCCCCGATCTCGAGATCCTGCCGATCTGCGCCGACTTCACGACGCGGGTGACGCTGCCGAGCACGCGTCGGCCCGCTCGACGCAGGGCGGTGTATTTTCCCGGTTCGACCCTGGGCAATTTCGATGCGCGCGGTTCGGTACGGCTGCTGCGGCAGATACGCGAAGTCGTTGGCAGCGCGGGCGCGGCGCTGATCGGCATCGACTTGCAGAAGGACCGCGCTGCGCTCGAGGCCGCGTACAACGATGTCGCGGGCATCACCGCCGCCTTCACCCTGAACATGCTCGCGCGCTTCAACCGCGAACTCGGCGCCGATTTCGATCTTGCCCGATTCCGGCATCGGGCGATCTACAACAGTCTGGCCGGACGCATCGAAACCTTCATCGTCAGCCGCACCGCCCAGGATGTGCACATCGGCGGCGAGTGCTTCCACTTCGCGGCCGACGAGGCGATGCTGGTCGAGTACAGCTGCAAGTACACCGCGGAAGAATTTGCCCGCCTCGCCACCATGGCCGGGCTGCGGGTCGAACGCTGCTGGACCGATGCCGCGCAGCGCTTCAGCGTGCAGTATCTGGCGCCGATGCCCTAGCGACTCGCTGCCGTGGATCGGCCGCCGCTTCGCTCACGGCAACATGGATTCGATATCCGAGGCCGCGCTCGGGTAGGCGAAGGTCGCATGCTTGATGGAGGCGGCGGTCAGTCCGCTGCGCATCGCGAAGCCGAACAGGTTGATCACTTCACCGGCCTCCGGACCAAGCAGATGCGCGCCGAGAATGCGCTCGCTGCCTTCTTCCACCAACACCTTGAAGGCGTAGCAGGGTTCATTGACGCGGCGCGCAGTATACCAGTCGGCTACGCTCTGATACTTGACGCGAAAGCGCAGGCCCTGCGCGCGCGCCTCCGCTTCCAGCAGACCCACGCGCGCCAGCGGCGGCAATGTGAATACGGTGCTCGGAATGCCGGTGTAGTCGACGCCAGCCCGCTTGCCTTCGAGCAGGTTGGCGACCACGGCATGGGCCTGCAGCCCGGCAACCGGGGTCAATGGCAGCGGCCCTCCGGCCGCGTCGCCGGCGGCGTAGATCGCCGCGTTGGACACACTGCGAAAGGTTTCATCGAGTGTGAGCCGGCCACGATCATGGGCGATGCCGGCGGCGGCGAGATCCAGTGCGGCCAGCGCCGGAACCCGCCCCGCACTGTGCACCGCGAGATCGGTCTCGAGCGTGACAGTCGTCTTCGGTCCACGGACCTCGACCGCAAAGCCGCTGCCGCTCTTGCGTACGGCTTTGACCTCATGATCGAGGCGGATATCCACGCCCAGCGCACGGGTGCGCTCCACGAGCATGGCGACCAGATCCGGATCGAAGCCCGCCAACGGATGTTTGCCGCGATGCAGGATCGTGACCTTCGCGCCCGCGCGCGCGGCGATGTGCGCGAATTCAAAACCGATGTAACCCCCGCCGACCAGCAGCAGGCGCTTCGGCAGGTGCTCCAGGGCCAGAAAATCGTCGCTCACGGCCAGATGCTCCGCGCCGTCGATCGGCAGCCTGACCGGCTCCGCGCCAGCGGCGATGACCAGATGCCGGCCTTGCAGTTCTGCATGACCCTCCACCATGACCATGTCAGGCCCGGTGAAACGGGCGCGGCCGTGGAAGGCATCGATACCCGATCGGGAGTAGGCCTGTTCGCGCTTGTCCGGCACCGGGTCGGTGAAGGAACGCTTGAAACGCTGCAGCGCCGGCCAGTCGATATGCGCATCGCCATGGATGACGCCCTTCTCACCCATGCGGCGGACGCCGTCCATCACCTCGGCCGCCGCCACCAGCACCTTCTTCGGGTCACAGCCGCGCAACGCGCAGGTACCGCCGAACGGCCGGTGATCGATCAGCGCCACCGTCCAGCCGGCCTTGCGGCAGCCCATGGCGACCACCGTCGCGGCGGTGCCGGAGCCGATCACGATCAGATCGTAGGAACGGTTTGACATGCAGGTCTCCTGCGAAGCATCCGCTGTCGGCGCAGGTTGCGTCGACAGCGCGGGACGATGACTGCGCCGGCGTCCTCACGCTCGCATGCACCTCGTGCGGATCAAGCGCTGCGAATGCCTGATTCAGGCCATTGTCAGCGACGCTGCAGATGGACGCGACCGCGATGCCATGGCCATGGCCATGGCGAGCGGGCACATCGAACCCGCGCGTCAGCGCATCATGCGCAGATGCGCGCACGGCCTCTGTGCGGAGGTGCACACAGCGCACCTTGACGCGCCGCCGTCTGAGGTGGGAGCTCGAACGGCTTCGATCGACGCAACCGGGCGTCGAACAACTTTCATGGCATTTGCGACATCACGCTAGGGAATGTCCGAATAAGTTCAGACCTTCCGCAGGCCAAGGATGGCTTGCCGCGCGTAGCCGAATCCGGGCCTGCGCCGGACTCGGCGCCCTCTGACAAGTCCACGATGGACTTGTTGCTAGAGCTGCGACGTGATCGGAACCACGACAACCTCGGCCACCCTCTGCTTCCAGGATCGATTCCGCCAACGCTGAATGGTGTAGGGCGTCGACAACTTGAGATCCTGTTCGAAGACCGCAGTCATCTGTCGCGCGAATTTCGAGTCATAGACATTCAGGCTGGCTTCGTCGTTGAGCTCGAACGAGCGCATGTCGAAATTGGTCGAGCCCACGGACACCAGGTGCTGATCGAAGATCAGCATCTTGCAGTGGAGCATGGTGGGTTCGTATTCATGGACCTCCACGCCGCAATCGAGCAGGGGCCCCCATGCGCGCTTGGACGCGATGCGCACCGCTTCGGAATCGATGTGCGGGCCGGGCAGCAGGATGCGTATCCGCACACCACGCGCACGCGCCCTGATGAGCTCCTCGCTCATCAGCATATCGGGAACGAAATAGGCGGACTCGATGTCGATCGTTTGCTCGGCGGCGGTGATCGCGGTCAGATACATCAGGCGCATGCTCGCGCTGCCGCCCGCAGGAGAGCTCGTGAACAGGTGCATTTCCTGCTCACCGCGGGCGGTCAATGCGGGGAAGTAGGCGTCGCCGTGCAGAACGCTGCCCGTGGTCTTGATCCAGTTGTCCAGGAAGGCTGCCTGCATTTGCGCGACGACGGGCCCTTCTACCCGAAAATGCATATCGCGCCAGTGCTTCGGGTCCTGCGCGTGGCCGGTCCATTGATCGGCGATGCCCACGCCGCCGGTGAAGCCCGTCGTTCCGTCGACGATCAGCACCTTGCGATGCGTGCGATTGTTCATTTTTCCAAGGCTGTACCAACGCAGCGCGTGATAGCGTTCGACCTCGATCTCTGAGTCCATCATTTTGCCGAGGAGCTGCGATTCCATCTTTTTGCTGCCCAGCCAGTCCAGCATCACGTGCGTCTTGATTCCTGCGCGCGCTCGCTCGATCAGCGCATCGGCGAACTGCTCGCCGATGGTCCCCGACCAATAGATGTACGTCTCGAAGGTGATCGTCCGCTGTGCCCGGCGAATGGCCTCCAGCATCGCTGGAAAGATTTCGTCTCCGTTCTGCAGGGTCGTGATCCGGTTGCCCGCCACGATGGCGGGTCCGAGCAACGCACCCATCTCTCGTTTCAACTGGGGATCGGCAATGCCATAAAGGTGCTTCACTCTGTGCTGGATCTTTTTTTCCGGCGTATGCAAATTCATCGCCACGACGACGACGAACAGGGTCACCAGCACCGTGGCGGCAACGATCAAGATGGGCATTCCTTCCACCATCGTTTGAGATTGGTGCGATGAGCATGCGCCTTCCGGACACCGTGTTCACAAACTCCGGGGCTTGCGCATGACCACTGGGCCGAGGCGCTGCAATTCCTCTCCGCTTGGGTACGACAGGGCGCCCTGGTATCCGTTGAGACCGCGTCCACGACCACATGCGGGGGACTGCAACCACCTTGAAATCCACTTGTTTCCATAGCCCATGACCGGGTCGACAAGCGATGGGCCATGAGTTCTTACGCAGCGGGATGGCTTGCCACGATCCGCTGGATGTCGTCTTGCGCTCCGTGCCGATCTGTTGCATCGACGACCGTGGCACCACCGAGGCAACACGAAGGTGCGGCGCCGTCGCCGCGATCATCACGAGTTTGCACTCGGGGACTGCGCTGCGCTGCCGGCTCCAACAGAATGCCGCCGCCCGTCAGGCCCGCGACGGGACGGCGAGAACAGTCTGCATCGGCATGCGCAGCCGTGTCGTGCATGGTGGATGCACCATCACACGGTACGGTGCTCCCGACGATCGCCATTCGGAGATCCACGGCGCGCGCCTCGCAGCACGGATTGATGGAATGGCTAGCTATGTACGCCAGCGCACGCAGAACGGCATGCCGCCACACGTACACTTCGCATCTTCCGCTTGCGTGACACTCGCGCGCTCCGCCTTCATCGCGAACGCTTAATCCGGGTTGATTATCGCCAGACACACACTTCGCAAACGCCTAGGAGCTGTATGTATATTGTGGGACTCGGTACGGCGCTTCCGGAGCAGCGTTACACCAAGGCGGACTGCTGGAAAGCGTTCGAGGCTTCGCCCTGGTTTGCGAGGCTTGATCGCCGAGCTCGCATGATTGCCGAAAGGGTGCTGCTGCACGACAACGGCATCGACGCACGCCGACTGGCGGTGGATTCTCTGCAGGACGTTTTTGCGATCGATCCCGATACGCTCCATGCGCGTTTCCTCGCCAACGCACCCGCGCTGGCCACACGCGCCGCCAGGCGCGCGCTGGACGATGCCGGCATTCTCGCGACGGATATCGACAGCGTGATCGTAAGCACCTGCACGGGCTATCTTTGCCCGGGCCTTTCCGGTTACGTGATCGAAACGCTTGGACTGCGCCCGGATGTCCAGGCGCTGGATCTGGTCGGACAGGGTTGTGGCGCAGCCCTCCCCAATCTGCGCATGGCCGATGCGCTGCTTGCGTCCGGCCGTTGTGCGCGGGTCTTGTCCGTTTGCGTCGAGGTCTGCAGCGCCGCGATGTATCTGGACAACGACCCGGGCGTGCTGATCAGTGCATGCCTCTTCGGCGACGGGGCTGGCGCGGCGGTGTTGTCGGTGCAACCGCACCCGGACAAACGCCGAATCCACTGGAAGGCCGCGGCGTCGCTGGTCTGTCCCGCCGAACGCGACGCACTGCGATTCGAGCAGCGCGGAGGGCTGCTGCGCAATGTCCTCACCCTGGCGGTACCGAAGATAGCCGCAACCCGCGCGCAACAGGTGCTCGATGGGGTCCTCGCTGCAGAAGGATTGCGACAATCGGACATCACGGGCTGGATTTGGCACGCCGGCGGGCGTGACGTACTGGCCGCCCTGCGCGACCAGATCGGCTTGGCGCTCGAGGATTTGCGATACAGCGCCACGGTGCTGCGCGAATTCGGCAATCTGAGCAGCGCATTTGTGTACTTTGTGATGCAGATGGCGTTGACCGAGGAAGCTCCCGGCGGTCACTGGTGGCTGGCTTCATTCGGTGCGGGCTTCAGCAGTCACGGTGCACTTCTGGAAGTGGAATGACCTGCCGCGATCCGGGCCCGCGACGATATGGTGACACATGATCGAGCTGCGCCAGGTGCATGCCGAATGGCTGGACTCGCTCGCACCGGGCGATCCGCTGGCAATCGGCTCGCGCAGGGATATACGCCGCATCAATCGACTGATCGCGACCCATGCGCTGCTGCGCGCACCGCTCGACCGGATCCTGTGCGGCGCGACCAGCATCCGGATTGTGGATCTGGGCGCCGGCGACGGACTGACGCTGTTGCAACTGGCCCGTCATCAGGGCCGCAACTGGCCCAGGGTCAGGCTCGAGTTGCTCGACATGCAGCCGGTGGTCAGCGCCCGGACACTGGCGAATTACCGTGATCTCGGCTGGGACGTCGAGGTCATTCGTGCTGACGTGTTCGACTGGCTTGCCCGGCCCGCATCGGGCGCAGCGCCCGTGATCGTCGCGAATCTCTTCATGCACCATTTCGAAGGCGAGCGGCTGCGTGCGCTGGTGCAGGGAATCGCGGCACGCACAAGCGCTTTCTTGTGTTGCGAACCACGTCGCTCGCGGACCGCACTGGCATTCAGTCGGTTGCTCGGTGTGATCGGATGCAACGAGATCACGCGGCATGACGCGATGGTGAGCGTGCGGGCGGGCTTCAATGCGCAGGAGCTCTCGGCCCTGTGGCCGGAGCCGGATGCCTGGATTTTGCGAGAGTGCGCGGCCGGCCTGTTCAGCCATCGATTCCTGGCCGAGGCGAAACGGCCTTGAACGAGTTCTCACGCCGAAAAACCGATTACGACGCCATCATTGTCGGCGCAGGGCCCGCGGGGTCGACCGCGGCAATCCTGCTGGCGCAGGCAGGCTGGTCTGTCGCTGTCATCGAAAAAAGCACCTTCCCCCGCCGCAAGGTCTGCGGGGAATGCATCGCAGCGACGAATCTGTCCCTGCTCGATCGGCTCGGCATCGGGCAGCAGTTCGATGATCTGGCAGGGCCGGAACTCCGCAGCGTCGGATTGTTCGCCGGTGCAGCCATGCTGATCGCGAGTTCGCGCCCTCGCACCACTGCGATGCTGGTTGCCTGGGTGCGGCGGTGGCCGGGAATACTCACCATGAGCGCCTGGCTGGGCGCGATGGTGCATCAGGCCGTGAAGACCGATGGCAGGAGCCCACTGGCGGCAGCGTGCCCGCGATCCCATTGATCCGGGCCGCCAACCCCGTGCGCGAGATCGGTGGCGCCGGCCACGCAAGTTGCTCGCGCATCGCATCGAACGCGGCGCGCCACATCTTCAATGTACGTTGGCGTACCGAGTCCATGGTTCGTAGCGCGTATCTTGATGTCTGCATCAAGCGCCCGGCGGATGAAGCCTTCGCTTGAACGCATGCGCGATGTCGCCCGTTTCGATCTCGCAACCGGGGATGCGGCTGGCTTTACCTGGCCATGTCGCGGCGACATTCGCTGCATGTGAACAAGCGCGTATTGCATGCGGCTCCGATTCCTGCGACGCAAGCACGATCGACGCCAGCGGTCTCAACGGTGGCTGGCACGAGATTCTATGGCCGTCCAATCGCATCAATGCTCTGGGGCAAAACATGAACAACGACATCATCAAGGGCAAGTGGGCGCAGATGCACGGCAAACTCAAGGAGCAGTGGAACAAGCTCACCGACGACGATGTAAACCTGCTCGATGGTCATCGCGAATATTTGGTGGGCAAGGTGCAGGAGCGCTATGGCATCGCCAAGGACTCTGCACGCATGGTTCGCCGCTGAGGCGCACGCCAGTCCTGCGCCTTCGGGGTGCGAGCCATGAGCGCAGCGCCGGATCCCGAGGATATCGGACCCACCGCCGAACATCCGACGCGCAACCGCTTGCTGGCCGGAATCCTCGCATTGCTCGTGCTGTACACCTGTGCCGTGGCCGCGGTCCTGATCGTGCCGTTGCTGCTGGCGATCTTGCTCAGCCTGATGCTTGCGCCTGCGGTGCGCCTGCTGTGCCGTTGGCACATGCCGCGGGTGCTGGCCGCCTTGCTGGTCCTGCTTTGCGCGCTCGTGGTGACCGGATCGCTGCTGGCAAGTCTGGTCGCCCCAGCGCGCGTGTGGATGGCGCAGTTGCCGAAATCGATCGGCCGCATCGAGCTGGCACTGAGCGATCTGCGCCGGCCGTTGTCGGCGGCAAGCCATGCCGGCGAGCAGATCGCCAGGCTCGGCACCATTGGCGGTGCAAGCAAGTCACGGCAAGTCGTGGACACTGGGCCGAGCCGCGTCACGCAGATGCTGAGCGCGACGCCCGCCGTGCTCGTCAGCATGGTCGCAACCCTGTTTCTGGTCTTCATCTTCCTGCTGCACGGCGACGCCTTGTTGCGCAAGTTCGTCGAACTGGCGCCGGCGCTGCGCATGAAAAAGGACATCGTGATCGCCACGCGCAGTGCCCAGCACGAACTGTCGAGGTACATCATCACCATCGCCGCAATCAACACCGTGCTCGGCCTGCTCACCGCCGCGGCGCTATGGTATTTGGGTGTGGACGATCCGCTGCTCTGGGGCGGCGTCGTTGCCATTCTCAATTTCGCGCCCTTCGTGGGGCCGATGCTGGCGGTGATGTTGCTCATCGTGGTCGGCTTTTCACGCTTCGCGACGCCATGGGCCGCACTCAGCGTGCCCGGTGTGTTCCTGGTGCTGCATTTGCTCGAGGGGCAGCTGGTGACGCCCTTGATCGTCGGGCGTCGGCTGGCGCTCGATCCGGTGATGGTGTTCCTCGCGCTCATGCTGTTCGGCTGGCTGTGGGGCGTAACCGGTTTGCTGCTGGCCATGCCGCTGCTGACCTGCGTGAGGATCGTCGCCGAGCGCGTGCCGGCGTGGAGCGCACTGGCGAAAGTGCTGGGGGCCTGAGCATCACGGCCGATGCGGCGCGTGCCCCGCCCGTGCAGCCATCCGTCGCAAGTGGAGACGGAAAGGTCGGCCCGAAAAGAGCAGGGGACTTTATGGCATCCGTTCGGTGTTCTGAACTGTCGCGGCATCAACCCCATGGCAACCGGTAAATGCAGCGCGAGCTTCCCTGCCCGCGCACCTGCAAGGCTGCGCCGCGGACCGCATGCAAGTATGTACGCCACCGTACATAGCGACGAATGCGCGGGGACAAGCCTGACCGCGCGCCTAGAACCGCATCAATTCCAGCCCGGGTCCGCGCCATTCGAACCCCGCGGAAACGCCATCTTATGTGCGATACAGCACGGAAAGTGACGACGCCACCGCGATACCGTGCAGGCAGCGTCGCCTGTCAGCGTTCCGCGAAGCAGTGACGCGACTCCATGGCCACTCGCGTTATGCGCGTGTCGTTGCGAGTCAGCAACCAGACTGACAAGCGTCTTGGCGAATGACAAAAGGAGCAATGGCGTGCGCCAACGCCCGGCCCCCCCAACGGTCGCGCACAGCCCGTTCACCTTACAAGGGACAACAAACATGAATTTGCACCTGAGTATCGACCCACTGGTTTCGCTGATCGCTGGCATTCTCGTCCTGATCTTGATTGTCATCGGATTGACCGGGCTGTTGGGCACGGGAGCGACTCATCTATCGCCGTGAGTATTGATCGAATTTGATCGTTCGGACTGCCGACTCAACGGCAGTGCGGGGGCTGCAGTGCAGCGTGAAATGCAAACCATCATTCGAGGAGAATTGAAATGTTGGGCCTGATACTGCTGATTGTTCTGATAGTGCTCTTGATCGGCGCGATTCCAAGCTGGCCGCACAGCAGAGGGTGGGGTTATGCACCCAGTGGAGGTTTGGGCATCGTCTTGATCATCGTGATCGTGCTGCTGTTCATGGGCCGCATATGAAGGCGCTTGACCAGATGCCGGGAAACGACCACCGGTCCGCCGCACGCCTCCTCGTGCCGCAACGCTCCGCCGTGCGGCGACCTTGATCGCCGTCGCTCATCGTTTCTCCAGTGACGCGCTTTCAGCAATGACCAGCACAGCGAGCGACCCGTTGGCGGCGCGGCGTATCGCGAATGAGTGGGACACCCCCGCCACTGCGCCTGATTCGGCAAATCCTCCGCCATGCCACCGGGAAGCGCGCGATATCGACCCCGCAAGCGAACAGCGGCCGCGCGGCGAGTGGTCACGTGCCATGGCGCTTCAGATCAGGCGTGGCGTCGATGACTGCTCAGACGTGCTGTTGACGCTGGCCATGCAATTGCGCCTGATCCCGTCGGGACAGACACCCCCGGGGACGCGTGAGCAATCCCTGACTGTGGCGCGTCTGGCCGAGTCCAGTGTAATCGCCTGCGCAGCCCAATTGCAGAAATCGGTGGCGCTACTGGATGAGGAGATTCGCCTCGCCAATCGCCTCGAGCTTGAACTGCAGGAGGTGCGTGGCGAACTGCAGCAGGCGCGTCAGCAACTTCTGGAAAGCCAAGTCCACGAGGAGCGGGCACGGCACAAGGCGTTCCACGACACCCTGACCGGACTGCCGAATCGCTTCTCTTTCGAGGAGTGCTCCAGCCGCGCTTTGGCTCAGCATCGACCGCTGGCGCGGGAATTCGGTTTGATGTACCTCGACCTCGACGGATTCAAGTCCATCAATGACCTGCATGGGCATGCGGTCGGCGACGAACTGCTCAAGGTGATCGGTTCGAGACTCACCCATGCCGTGCGCACGCGGGATTCGATCAGCCGCCATGGCGGCGACGAGTTCCTGTGCCTGCTACTGGATGTTCAAAGCGAGCAACAGGTCGCGTCGATCGCCCGCAAGCTCATCGACACCGTGTCTGCGCCTTGCCAGATTGGGTTCCTCACGCTCTGCGTGAGGCCGAGCATCGGCATCGCTCTCTATCCCAGAGATGGGAGCACCGTCGAAGCATTGCTCGAAAGTGCGGACAAGGCCATGTTCTGGGCCAAGCGACATCGGCTGGGCCATGCCCTTTTCAGGCATGTCCCGTCCAGACAGGATTCCTGCAGCAGATCTGGCCAGGATCTGGCTGCGTCGCCTGCGATCAAACAGCTATCGTTGCCGGGAGCAGGCGACCGCATTCCTTCCTGATTACCACGGCATAGCTCGCAGGAGTGCTCTTCGAGTGCCTGACGGTCGAGCACCGTGATGTGGCCACACGCATACTGCTGCGAGGCCACCACCGCAGTGATCGTCACAAGCGTGGACTCGCCCGCAAAGAGTACGTCTGGGTCCCGGGCGCCATGCAAGGGGGTGCCGCGAGAGCCGTCCCCGTGCAACCGCGCGCCCGGCGATAGCAGGGTTGATGCAACGTGCGCTTGGGTACAGACCACAGACGCATTCAACCGCAAACTTGGTGTGCTCGGGCCTGACCGAGCAGCTTTCACTCCAGCAAGATCGAAACCGGGCGAAGTTGATATTTCTTCTTGCGCCGAAAGCTGGATCCCAGCCGGCAATCCGGAGAGTCCGATGTCAACCAAGCAGCATGTTGTCTTGACCAATCAATTGCTCGACGGCCTGCCGACCCGGGAACGTGACCGCTTCCTCGCCGATTGCACCTTGGTCGATCTGGTTCTGGGCAGCGTCCTCCACGAGCAGGGTGATCGCATTCGCCACGTCTATTTTCCGATCGAGAGCTTCATCTCCATCCTGGCCTGCGTTGATGGGCACTCCACGCTGGAAGTCAGCATGGTCGGCAGTGAAGGCATGTATGGGCATTCACTGATCCTGGGCAGCAACATCGCGCCGTTGCGCGCGTTGACGCAGGGCGCGGGTGCGACCTGGCGCATGAAGGCCATGACCTTCCGTGACCGACTGGATGACATGCCGGCGCTGCGTCCGCTGTTGCACCGCTACCTGATCGTCCTTCTCAGTCAGATGGCACAGACTTCCGCGTGCACGCGATTTCATGTCGTCGAGAAGCGGCTCGCGCGATGGCTGCTGATGAGCCAGGACCGCGCGCATGCGGATTCGTTCGATGTGACGCAGGAGTTTCTGGCATTCATGCTCGGAGTACGTCGCGTCGGCGTCACCAAGGCCGCTGGCCTCCTGCAGTTGCGCAAGCTGATTCGCTACAAGCGCGGCAAGGTCACGATCCTCAATCGTCAACGCCTCGAGGCCGCCGCGTGCTCCTGCTATCAATCCGATCTCGAGACCTACCAGCACGAGATGCGGTGCTGACGCCGCGATGAGTAACGCGCGTGTTGGCGCTGACCGCGACTTTTCAAGCGCCCGGCATCGGCGCGATCCTCGCCGTGCAACTGCTCCATGCCGCGACATGGTGTACGCGCGTTCGCACACCGACTTGTGCCGCGAACCGCGCTATCGACAGCCGCGCAAGGGACGATCATGACGCGGTCGAGGAGCCGCTTTCGGGATTGAAGTGGCCGTATGGATGGCCAAACTGGATCGATGGAACATGCTGGGCGCGCGCATCACGTTCAGGTCGACGATTGACACTCTCGACGGCTTGTTCGGGGTTCCTCCGAGCAGGGGGATGACGGCCAGCGCGAGCGCGCGATCGAGAATGCGGGAAACCGGCGGCGAAGCATGGCGGGCCATGGGGAAAGGCTCGGTAGATTGGTGTTGTGTAGTCCTGATACACCGCAGCGTTTCGTCACATGGACCGGAAATCATGCGCCGCCCCGGCACGCGGTTGCACGCGTGCATCGCAAGAAAATGACTCTGCGGCAATTGACCCCGGCGCCTGTCAATAACTAAACTCACCAGTGCAATTGCCGCGACTGCCCCGACGCGGCCCAGGAGTTCCTGCATGAAACTCACCACTGCGCGTCTTGCCGCGCCACTGGTCGTCATCGTTCTGCTTGCCGCCTGCAGCAAGGCACCTGCCCCGACCCCAGCGCCGCCGCAGGTGGATGTGATCACCGCCAAGGCAGTCGATCTGCCCATCGTGCGCACCATGGTCGGGCGTCTCGCGCCGACGCTGACCGCGCAGGTCAATGCGCGCGTCACCGGCAATGTGCTGAGCAAGGATTACAAGGAAGGTGGCGAGGTCAAGGCCGGCCAATTGCTGTTCCAGATCGATCCGGCGCCGCTCAAGGCCGCGCTCGATGCGCAACTCGCCGCGCTGGCCCAGGCGCGTGCCAGCGCCACCAACGCGCAGCTGATCGCCGAGCGCGACAAGACACTGGTGGGCCGCGGCCTGATCGCCAGGCAGACCTATGACACCGACGCCGCCACGGCACGCACCACGGCCGCCGCGGTACAGCAGGCCGCGGCCAACGTCGAGGCCGCGCGGCTCAATCTGTCCTATGCCCACGTCACCGCGCCCATCAGCGGCCGCGCCGGCATCGCCAACGTCACCGTTGGCGCGCTGGTCAGCGCCACCTCGGCCACGCCGATGACCACGATCGAGCGTCTCGATCCGATCTATGTCTTGTTCAGCGCCCCCTATGCGCAGGTCGCGCCATTGCAGCAGGCCGAGGCCTCCGGCGCGTTCAAGGCACCCGGCACGGCGCCCAGCGTGCGCATCATCCTGCCTGATGGCAGTACCTATGCCGATACCGGCAGGCTCGATTTCACCGACATGGCGGTCGACCCGCAGACCGGCGCGGTGCAGTTGCGTGCGATCTTCCCCAACCCGCAGCGCCTGCTGCTGCCAGGCCTGTTCGTTACCGTCAAGCTCAGCGCCGGCGTGATGAAGAATGTGTTCCTGATTCCGCAAGCAGCGGTGCAGCGCGACCCGCAGGGTGCTTACGTGTTCGTGGTGGGTGCCGGCAACAAGGTCGAGCAGAAGCAGCTCACGCTGGGCGAGATGCACGGCACCGACTGGGTGGTAACCCACGGCCTGGCCAATGGGGACCGCGTGATCGTCAACGGCGTGCAGAAAGTGCATCCCGGCGCGATCGCCGAGGTGGCGCCGCCGCAAGCCGGGGCCGCGCCCGGCGCGGCGCGCTGAGGAGCCCACGTCATGCCCAAATTTTTCATCGATCGCCCGGTCTTCGCCTGGGTGATCGCCATCCTGATTTGCCTCGCGGGCGTCGCCTCGATCCTGCGTCTGCCCATCGAGGACTATCCCAACATCGCGCCGCCCAGCGTGGTGATCAGCGCCAGCTATCCGGGCGCCAGCGCGCAGGTGGTGCAGCAGTCGGTCACGCAGGTGATCGAGCAACAGCTCACCGGCCTGGACCACCTGCTGTATTTCAGCTCCAGTTCCAGCGACAACGGCAGCGCCAGCATCACCGTCACGTTCCAGAACGGCACCAACCTCGACATCGCAGCGGTGCAGGTGCAAAACCGCGTGGCCGTGGCCGAGCCGCAACTGCCCTCACAAGTGCAAGCACTGGGCGTGCAGGTGAACAAGGCCAATGCCGGTTTTCTCGAAGTCGTGGCGCTGCGCTCGACCAATCCCAACATCAATACCTACGCGCTCAACAATTTGCTCGCCTCGCAGGTGCTGGATCCGATCGAGCGCATCCCCGGCATCGGCAGCGCCAGACAGTTCGGTTCCGAATACGCGATGCGCATCTGGCTGAACCCGCTCAAGCTGCAGGGTTACGGATTGTCCGCCACGGACGTGCTCAACGCCGTCGCAGGCCAGAACATCCAGACCGCCGCCGGTTCGCTGGGCGCTGCGCCCGCCGTGCCGGGGCAGGCGCTGACGGTCACGGTCAACGGCGCGAGCCGCTTCAGCACGCCGCAGCAGTTCGAGAACATCATCCTGCGCACCAACAGCAACGGCACCACGGTGCGCCTGAAGGACGTCGCGCGTGTCGAGCTGGCGCCCTACAGCTACGGCTTCATGAGCCTGTACAACGGCAAGCCCGTGGCCGGCATGGGCCTGCAACTGCTGCCCGGCGCCAACGCTTTGAACGTAGCCAAGGCGGTGCGCGCCAAGATGGACCAGTTGCAGCAGAGTTTCCCGCAGGGTGTCACCTGGTTCACGCCGTACGACAGCACGACCTTCGTCAAGGTTTCGATTGACGAAGTGGTGAAAACGCTGTTCGAGGCGATGCTGCTGGTGTTTCTGGTGATCTACCTGTTCCTGCAGAACCTGCGCGCCACGCTGATTCCTTCGCTGGTGGTGCCGGTGGCGCTGCTGGGCACTTTTGCCGGGCTGTATGTCGCCGGGTTCTCGATCAACATCCTCACCTTGTTCGCGATGGTGCTGGCCATCGGCCTGGTGGTGGATGACGCCATCGTGGTGGTGGAGAACGTCGAGCGGCATATTTCCGAGGAAGGCCTTGCGCCGCGCGAGGCCACCCTCATCGCCATGGAGCAGATCACCGGCGCGATCGTGGCCATTACCCTGGTGCTGGCCGCGGTGTTCATTCCTGCGGGCTTGCTGTCCGGCAGCGTGGGCGTGATTTACCGCCAGTTCTCGCTGACCATCGCCATCGCCATGCTGCTCTCGGCATTCATGGCGCTGAGCTTCACGCCGGCCCTGTGCGCCAGCATCATCAAACCCAACCAGCATGAAAACCGCATGCTGGGCTGGTTCAATCGATTGTTCGCGCGTACCCAGCGCGGCTACATGACGCGCATGCGTCACTCCGTACGCCATACGCCACGGTGGATGCTGCTTTACCTGGTGCTGATCCTGGGGGCGGCGTGGCTGTTCACGCGTCTGCCCTCGAGCTTCCTGCCTGAGGAGGATCAGGGTTATGCGCTGGCCATCGTGCAGTTGCCGCCCGGCGCCACGATTGATCGCACCATCGGCGTGATGGGTCAGATCAAGAACATCGTGATCAAGAATCCGGCGGTGACCGGCATGATGGAAATCGCCGGCTTCAGCTTTGTCGGCTCGGGTGAGAACACCGGCATGGGCTTCATCCGCCTCAAGCCGTGGAGCGAACGCACCAAGCCCGATGAGCAGATCGGCCCGTTCATGGCCTGGGCCAATCATGCGCTCAGCGGCATCAAGGGCGCGCAGATCTTCGTGGTGAATCTGCCCACCATCCGCGGCCTCAGCCAGTTCGGTGGCTTCGACATGGAGCTGGAGGATCGCGCCGGTCTCGGCCATGACAAGCTGATGCAGGCCATGGCCACGCTGCTGGCCAAGGCCCATCGGGATCCCGCGGTCACCGGGGTGCGGCCCAACATGCTGCCGCCGGCGCCGCAGTTGCAGATAAGCGTCGACCGCGTGCAGGCCGCCTCGATGGGCTTGTCGGTCGGCGGCGTCTATACGGCTCTGCAGTTGATGCTGGCACCCGTGTTCGTCAACGATTTCAACTACCAGGGTCGCGTGCTGCGCGTGCTGATGGAAGCCGATGCGCCGTTCCGCATGGGTCCGCAGAATCTCGATGATTTCTATACCGCCAGCAGCACCGGCGCCATGGTGCCGCTATCCACGGTGGTGCACACCAAGTGGACGATGGGCTCGCCCACGCTGACACGCTACAACGGCTACGGCTCGATCGAAATCGTCGGCAATGCCGCGCCCGGCTACAGCTCCGGCCAAGCCATGACCGCCATGCAGAACATCGTCAATCACGACCTGCCAAAAGGCATCGGCTATGAGTGGACCGGGCAGTCCTATCAGGAGATTCTGTCCGGGCAGCAGGCGCCGATCCTCTACGCGCTGTCGATGATCGTGGTGTTTCTGGCGCTGGCGGCGTTGTACGAGAGCTGGTCGATTCCCATCGCCGTGCTGCTGGTGGTGCCCATGGGCGTGCTGGGTTCCTTGCTGCTGACATGGCTGCGTGGCTTGCCGGACGACATCTACTTCAAGGTGGGATTGATCGCGATCATCGGCCTCTCGGCCAAGAACGCGATTCTGATCATCCAGTTCGCGCACGAGTTGCAGCAAAAGGGCATGGGCCTGATCGCGGCCACGCTGGAAGCCGCGCGATTGCGCCTGCGCCCGATCCTGATGACCTCGATCGCCTTCATCCTCGGCGTGCTGCCACTGGCGATCAGCAGCGGCGCTGGCGCCAACAGCCGCCACTCGATCGGCACCGGCGTGATCGGCGGCATGCTCGGCGCCACGGTGATCGGCCTGTTGCTGATTCCGGTGTTCTACGTGGTCGTGCGCCGCCTCACCGGCGACCAGAGCGACGGTACCGAGGTCAGTGGCGACGACGTGATCCGTCCGTTCGACTGAGCAGCACCGCGCAATGAGCATCAGGCGGGTCCGGCTTGGGTCCGCTGTGTCCGCGATCCACGGCCCATGCCGCGATCTGCAACCGGCGGGCATGCCAAGCGGCGAGGCATTTCGTTACCGCAATCGTCGTGGACTGGCTTGGCTTGGATGACCGGCTGCACGCGCTTTCCCCTCGCCCGTCGGGACAATCCGTATCGGGCTTGCCGAAGGACAGCGTGCAGTGCCGGATTGGCGCTGGCACAGCACTTGCTCACCGTTCGCCACGCACGCTTGGCAAGTGCTGCGCGAATGAGCGATTTCGGCCCCCGATGACCAGCGACAAGCCCCTCGTCGCCGGGTCTCTCGCCCGCGTCCATCATTCGTACTGATCGAGCCCATTAATAAACCGGACTGTGCCTATTCGATATTTGCTTATATACATTCGCGACCCCTCTCGCGGAATCCGCGCAATGTCCAGCACGCAGCACGAGCATATCGATCCGGTCGAGGACGTGATCGAGCACATCCTCCCGGCCGACGACATCGAGCTCACCGCGCCCGAGCCATTGGCACCGCATCCGCTGGTCGCGCTGCTGCCCGGTCTCGGCCTGGTATTCGTGATGGCGCTGATCGCATGGTGGCTGGGACATCTGGCGCCGCTGGTCGGCGGCCCGGTGATCGGCATCGTGCTCGGCATCATCGTGCGCAACCTGCGCGCGCCCGGCGCCGTGTTTCACTCTGGCATACGCTTCGCCGCGCGCCAGGTGCTGCAGTGGTCGGTGGTGGTGCTGGGCTTCGGCCTCAGCCTGGGCACGGTGGCCCACACCGGGGTAGCGTCGCTGTCGGTCACGCTGGTGACGATGACCGCCGCGTTCCTCACCGCGTGGGGCTTGGGCAAGCTGCTCCGCGTCTCTGGCAATCTGAAAATCCTGATCGGCGTGGGCACCGCGATTTGCGGCGGTTCGGCCATCGCCGCGGTCACGCCGATCGTGCGCGCCGACGAGCACGAAACCGCGTTCGCCATTTCCACGATCTTCCTGTTCAACCTGGTCGCGGTACTGCTGTTTCCGGCGCTGGGGCACTTGATGCACCTGTCGAATTTCGGCTTCGGCATGTGGGCTGGCACCGCGATCAACGACACGTCATCCGTAGTGGCCGCGGCCTACAGCTATTCGCATGCGGCCGGCAATTACGCGACCATCGTCAAGCTGACACGCTCCACGCTGATCATCCCGGTATGTCTGGTGCTGGCCGTGGTCGAGGCCTGGCGCCAGAAGCAAAGCGGCGCGCAGGGTTTCAATCTGGCGCGCATTTTCCCGTGGTTCATCGTGTGGTTTCTAGTGGCGTCCGGCGTCCGCACGGCGGGGCTGATCCCCAACGACTGGCAGCCGTACGTGGCCGAACTGGCGACCTTCATGATCGTCATGGCGCTGACCTCGATTGGCTTGTCCGCCGATCTGCGCCGCATGGCCGCCACCGGCGCGCGCCCGATCCTGCTGGGCACCGGCGTATGGGCCGCGGTGGCCATCAGCAGCCTGATCGTGCAGCGCGCGCTGGGCCAGATCTGATCTCGCGCCGCGGCGAAACTGGCACGCGCGCAGCGCATGGGAAAACCTTGCGCGCGCCGCCAATCGACCGGGAACGCCGGCCCCGAATCAGATCAGGATTTCGCGCCGCACACTCAGCGCAAGCCGGTTTCGTTGCGCGCGATCACCAGGCGCTGGATCTCACTGGTACCCTCGTAGATCTCGGTGATCTTGGCGTCGCGGAAGTAGCGCTCCAGCGGCATCTCCTTCGAGTAGCCCATGCCGCCATGCACCTGCACGGCCTGGTGGGTGATCCACATCGCCGCCTCGGACGCGGTCAACTTGGCCACCGCGGCCTCGGTGCTGAAGCGCCCGCCCGCGGCGCCCTTCTCGGTCTGCTGCTTGGCGAACGCCGCGCGCAGCGTCAGCCAGTAGGCGGCCTCGAGTTTGCACTTCATGTCCGCGATCTTGGCCTGGATCATCTGGAAGCTGCCGATCGCCTGACCAAACGCCTTGCGTTCGCGCGCGTAGCTCAGCGTGGCCTCGTAGGCGGCACGCGCCAGGCCCACCGCCTGCGAGGCGATGCCGATGCGCCCGGCATCCAGCACGCCCATGGCGATCTTGAAACCGTGGCCTTCCTCGCCGATCACATCCGCGGCCGGCACGCGGTAATCCTCAAACTCGATCTCGCAGGTGGCCGAGGCGCGGATGCCCAGCTTGGGCTCGGTCTTGCCGCGATGGAAACCCTCGCGCGCGGTGTCGATCATGAACGCAGTCACGCCGCGCGCGCCCTTGTCTGGATCGGTCATCGCGAACAGCAGAATGTACCTGGCCACCGGACCCGAGGTGATCCAGCTTTTCTTGCCGTTGATGACGAAGCCGCCATCGACCTGCTTCACCGCGCGACAGCGCATGGCGGTGGCGTCCGAGCCCGACTGCGGCTCGGTCAGCGCGAAGGCGCCGATGGCCTGTCCACTGGCGATGGGCGTCACGTACTGATGCTTTTGCGCTTCGGTGGCGAACTTCAGCAAGCCGTTGCAGTACAGCGTGTTGTTGACCGACATGATGGTGGAATGCGCGCAGTCGGCGGCGGCGATCTCGATCATGGCCAGCACGTAGGAGATCGAATCCATGCCGGCGCCGCCATACTGTTCCGGCACCTCGATGCCCATCAGCCCGAGTTGCCCCATCTCGCGGATGTTGTCCAGCGGAAATTCGCCCTTCTGGTCCAGTTCCGCGGCCACTGGCGCGATGCGTTTCTGCGCGAAATCGCGCGCCATGGACTGGATCGAGAGCTGGTCGTCGGTAAAGCGAAAATCCATGGGAGCCTCCGGAGTGCGCTGCCGCGCGCGGCAAACCAGCGTTTGAAAAGCGAAATTGTAGCGCCTGCCGTCACGGTGCATTGTGCAAGTGCCGTCGAAACACGGCGCCGTTCAGCGCGAACGCGCCGCCGCCGGGCAAGGCAACGGCGAGGGCTTGCCGCGGCGCTGCGCCAGCAGCCAGTGCAGCAGGCCGGGCGTGTCGTAGGCCTCGGGCCAGATCACGTGCGTCGCCGGCCACGGACCGTGGCGGTACTCGGTATAGCAAGGCCTGCCGCCGGCCGCGCGCAGCGCCGCCACCACCGGGCGCGAACCAGCCCTGTTGCCGCCGTAGCCGGTGACCACGTTGGTGTCGTTGTCATCGGCCGCGGCGAACACCCACTCGGGAATCTGCGCGATGCGCGCCAGGCCTTTCAGTTCCGTGGCGCCAGTCATCGGCACCAGCGCCGCGAAAGCGTGCGGATACGCCTCGGCCGTGGCCCACACGCCGCTGGCACCCGAGGACAGTCCAGTCAGATACACGCGATCCCGGTCCACCGGCCAGCGCACCTCGACGGCGCGGATCACGCCCATCACCTGGCGCGGGCTCCAGATTTCCGTCGGCGATTGCGGCGCCACGAACAACACCGGGATGCGCGCATCGATGGCGTTATCCAGCAGCTCGAGCGCGCCGTTGGCGTCGTAGTCGATCTGCGCCTCGTTGTCGTCGCCGGCCTGATCGGAGCCGTGCAGGAACATGATCAACGGCAGGCGCGTGGCCGCTGGCAGCGGCGTGGGCACGTAGATGCGATACGGCAAACCCGCCGCGCCCGGCGCGCGCGCGGCAAGAAAATCCGCCGGCATCACGCCTGCCGCGCGCGCTGCGCCCGACACGGCAAAGAGACACAGCAGCAAAGCGCAAGCACGCATGGAGTCCACCCAAAGGGCACGATTTTAGCCGCGTGAACGCTGGCAAGGACCATTGCGGGGACAGTAATCGCAACTAGCGCCGTGATCGCCGCGCTTGCTGCCAGTGTTCACGCTGAAATATCCTTTCATCGCGATATATGGATTATCCGTGAACCTTCAACAAACTTCGCTGCTGCTGCGCCTGCTCGCCGACCCTACCCGCATGCGCCTGCTAGCGCTGCTGGAGCAGGAGGAATTGACCGTGGCCGAGATCGCCGCGGCGCTGCGTCTGGCGCAGCCGCGCGTGTCCACGCACCTGGCCAAGCTGCGTGAAGCCGGGCTGGTGCGCGATCGCCGCGCCGGGGTGTCGGTGTATTACCGCGCCGATAGCGGCCACGCGCCGCAGCGCGATGCGCTGCTCGCCGGGCTGCGCGAAGGTCTCGACGACAGCCTGCTGGCCGGCGATCGCGAGCGCCTGCCGCAGGTGCTGGCCGCGCGCGGCGGCGCCGGCGGCTGGGCCGACAGCGTCGCCGGCGACATGGAACGCCATTACTCGCCAGGGCGCACCTGGGAGACGCTGGCGCGCGCGATGATGCAACTGCTGGACACCGGCGCGGTGCTCGACATCGCCTCCGGCGACGGCGTGCTGGCCGAGCTGCTGGCGCCGCACGCGCGGCGCATCGTCTGCGTCGACGTGAGCGCGCGCGTGGTCGAAGCAGCGCGCGCGCGGCTCAAGCCCTATGCCAACGTCGAGGTGCGCCAGGGCGACATGCATGCGCTGGACTTGCCCGCGACCAGCTTCGACCTGGTATTGATGCTGCATGCGCTGACCTACAGCGAGCATCCGGCGCGCGCCGTGGCCGAAACCGCGCGCCTGTTGCGCCCCAACGGGCGCCTGCTGCTGACCACGCTGGCGCGCCACGAACACCGTGCTGCGGTGGCGCCATTCGGGCACTGCAATCTCGGCTTCCGCCGCGAGGATCTACTCGGTTACGCACGCCGCGCCGGACTGGCCGTGCAGTCCTGCCAGGGCATCAGCCGCGAGCGCCGCGCGCCGCATTTCGAAGTGCTCAGTCTCCTGGCCCGCAAACCCGCATGATCTCCACCCTGCCCTGGCTTGATCCCGCGCGCGTCGAGCGCCTGCACGATGTACTGGCGCGCCGCATCCTCATTCTCGATGGCGCCATGGGCACCATGCTGCAGCAGCATGCGCTCGATGAAAACGCGTTTCGCGGCGAACGCTTCGCCGCCGGTTGCGACACCACGTACCAGCACGCGCACGGCGCCGGCTGCGGCTGCGATCTCAAGGGCAACAACGACCTGCTCACGCTGACCCAGCCGCGGATCATCAGCGGCGTGCACCGCGCCTATCTCGAAGCCGGCGCCGATCTGATCGAAACCAACACCTTCAACTCGACCGCGGTGTCGCAGGCCGACTACCATCTCGAACATCTGGTGTACGAGCTCAACCACGAGGGCGCGCGCCTGGCGCGCGAGGCCTGCGCGGCGATGGAACACGACACGCCCGAGCGCCCGCGCTTCGCCGTCGGCGTGCTCGGACCGACCAGCCGCACCTTGTCGATCAGCCCGGACGTGAACAACCCAGGCTACCGCGCGCTGCGCTTCGATGCGCTCGCCACGGCTTATCTGGAAGCCGCGCGCGGGCTGCTCGACGGCGGCGCCGAGATCATCATGGTCGAGACCGTGTTCGACACGCTCAACGCCAAGGCCGCGCTGTTCGCGCTGGAGGATTTGTTCGCGCAGCGCGGCGCGCGCCTGCCGGTGATGATCTCCGGCACCATCACCGACCGCTCCGGACGCACCTTGTCCGGGCAGACCGCCGAGGCATTCTGGTATTCGCTGCGCCACGCGCGGCCGTTGTCGATCGGGCTCAACTGCGCGCTCGGTGCCGGCGAGATGCGCCAGCACGTCGATGTGCTCGCGCAAGTCGCCGAGTGCCAGGTCAGCGCGCACCCCAACGCCGGCCTGCCCAATGCCTTCGGCGAGTATGACGAGAGCCCGGCGATGATGGCGGCGGCGCTACGCGGCTTCGCTGAATCGGGTCTGCTCAACATCGTCGGCGGCTGCTGCGGCACAACGCCCGCGCATATCAGCGCCATCGCCGCAGCCGTGCAACCATTCCCACCGCGTGTGCTGGCGCAACCGGCGCCGTATACGCGTCTGTCCGGACTGGAGCCATTCGTCATCACCCCCGAGAGCAACTTCGTCAACGTCGGCGAGCGCACCAACGTCACCGGCTCGGCGCAGTTCAAGAAGCTGATCAAGGAGGATCGCTACGACGAGGCGCTGATCGTGGCGCGCCAGCAGGTGGAGAACGGCGCGCAGATCATCGATATCAACATGGACGAGGGCCTGCTCGACGCCGAGGCGGCGATGGCGCGCTTTCTCGATCTGATCGCCGCCGAGCCGGACATCGCGCGCGTGCCGGTGATGATCGACTCGTCCAAGTTCAGCGTGATCGAGGCCGGACTCAAGTGTGTGCAGGGCAAGGGCATCGTCAATTCGATCTCGCTCAAGGAAGGCGAGCAGGCCTTCCTCGAACACGCCGCGCGCGTGCGCCGCTACGGCGCCGCGGTGGTGGTGATGGCCTTCGACGAGCAGGGCCAGGCCGACACGCTGGAGCGCAAGCTGGCGATCAGCGCGCGCGCATTCGAGCTGCTCACCGGCAAGGCCGGCTATGCGCCCGAGGACATCATCTTCGATCCCAACATCTTCGCCATCGCCACCGGCATCGAGGAACATGCCAACTACGCGGTGGATTTCATCGAGGCCGCGCGCGGACTCAAGCACGCGTTTCCGCTCAGCCATATCTCCGGCGGCGTATCCAACGTGTCGTTCTCGTTTCGCGGCAACAACGCGATGCGCGAGGCGATCCATGCGGTGTTCCTGTACCACGCCATCCGCGCCGGCATGGACATGGGCATCGTCAACGCCGGCGCGCTGGCGCTGTACGACGATCTCGATGCCGAATTGCGCGAGCGCGTCGAGGACGTGGTGCGCAACCGCCGCAGCGACTCCACCGAGCGTCTGCTGGAAATCGCCGATCGCTACAAGTCGAAAAAAGGCGAGATCGTCGCCGACGTGCTGGCCTGGCGCGAGCAGCCGGTGCGCGCGCGGCTCAGCCACGCGCTGGTGCACGGCATCGACCAGTTCGTGGTTGCGGACACCGAGGAAGCGCGCCAGCTCAGCACGCGTCCGCTGGACGTGATCGAAGGCCCGCTGATGGATGGCATGAACGTGGTCGGTGATTTGTTCGGCGCTGGCAAGATGTTTCTGCCGCAGGTGGTGAAATCGGCGCGGGTGATGAAAAAAGCCGTGGCGCATCTGTTGCCGTACATCGAGGCCGAGAAGGCGCGCAGCGGTGATACCGCCCAGTCCAACGGCAAGATCGTGATGGCCACAGTCAAGGGCGATGTGCACGACATCGGCAAGAACATCGTCGGCGTGGTGCTCCGCTGCAACAACTTCGAGGTGATCGACCTGGGCGTGATGGTGCCGGCGCAAAAAATACTCGACACCGCGCGCGCGGAAAACGCCGACCTCATCGGCCTGTCCGGCCTGATCACGCCCTCACTGGAGGAAATGAGTCACGTCGCGCGCGAGATGCAGCGCCAGGATTTCTGCATCCCGCTGCTGATCGGTGGCGCCACCACCTCGCGCGCGCACACCGCGCTGAAGATCGAGCCGCACTACAAGTCACCCACGGTGTGGGTGAAGGATGCCTCGCGCGCGGTCGGCGTGGTGCAATCACTGGTCAGCAAGGATCTGACCGAGGCATTCATGGCGAAGATTCGGAGCGATTACGCCGAGGTGCGCGAACGCCACCGCCAGCGTGGTGGCAACAAACCACTGGTCACCCTGCAGCATGCGCGCGCGCAGGGTTTCCACGGTGACTGGAGCAACTACACGCCACCGCAGCCGCGCCAGTTCGGCGTGACCGTATTCGCCGATTACGACCTGACCGAGCTGCGCGATTACATCGATTGGACACCGTTTTTTCAGGCCTGGGAACTGTCCGGTCACTATCCGCGGATCCTCGACGATGAGCTCGTCGGCACACAGGCGCGCGCACTATTCGCCGATGCGCAAGCCATGCTCGACACGCTGATCCGCGAGCGCTGGCTGCGCGCGCGCGGCGTGATCGGCTTCTGGCCCGCGGCCAGCGTCGGCGACGATATCGCGGTGTATGCACTGCCCTCTCGCACATGGACAGGGGTTGCGGGTGAAGGTTCGGTGCCTTGCGCAACGATCGTGCAGCCCGAACCTTCATCCGCCCTGTGGGCACCTTCTCCCGAGGGGAGAAGGGAAACCATCGCCGTGCTGCATCACCTGCGCCAGCAAGCCGAGAAGCCCGCTGAGCGCCCGGATTTGTGTCTCGCTGATTTCATCGCGCCACAGAACAGCGGCGTGCCGGATTGGATCGGCGCTTTCGCGGTGACCGCCGGTCTCGGTATCGAGCCGCATCTGGCGCGCTTCGAAGCCGAGCACGACGATTATTCGTCGATTCTGCTCAAGGCGCTGGCGGATCGCCTCGCCGAGGCTTTCGCCGAGCGCCTGCATCAGCGCGTGCGCCATGAGTTTTGGGGTTACGCGGCGGACGAAACACTGGACAACAACGCGCTGATCGCGGAGCACTATCGCGGCATCCGCCCCGCGCCCGGTTATCCGGCCTGCCCCGATCACACCGAGAAGAGCGCGCTGTTCAATCTGCTGGATGCCACCGCGACCACCGGAATCGAGCTGACCGAGAGTTTTGCCATGGTTCCGACCGCGGCGGTTTCGGGCTGGTATTTTTCACATCCGCAGAGCCAGTACTTCGTGGTCGGGCGCCTCGCGCGTGATCAAATCGAGGACTATGCGCGGCGCAAGGGCTGGACGCAGGACGAGGCCGAGCGCTGGCTGGCGACGTGGCTGGATTACGATCCGGAATAAGCCGCTGATCGTGCTTCCGGCACACGCCATGCCGGACTGCGCTTGATATGCGTGCCGCCACGCTGCCGCTCAGACCGGCGATGTCGTAAATCGCGCAACTCGGGCAACCGCGAGGCAACGCCGCGCTGATGGCGTGCGCAGACGCCAGCATGCCGCTGTCGCGCCATGCGTTCGCGCTGCAACCCGCCGCGCTGATCGATGCCTTCCGGTAATCAGCCACCGCTGGATTTCAATGCATGGACTACGCGTTGCGTTACGGACTGAAGCACCACGCTCGCACGCAAATTCGAGAATGACAGCCGCTGGGCAAACGCGAGCGCGAGCCATTAATCAGGCTCACCGATCGGGCCATGCGCGACGCAGCGAGGGCACAGCCTGCGCCGTGTCGTTCACGCCAATGTCGAGTCAGCCCTGCGCGCTGGGCACTGCGCCTCCTACTCGCGTCCCCGCTTGCGCGCTCGGTTCGGCAAAATCAACCACTAGCGCCACACGCCGGTTGACCTCGCCCTTGGCGCCCCAGGCACCGGGTTTCACCTGCCGGTTGCGCGCGGCACCATAACTGACCGTGCGCAGATCGCTGGCGGTCATGCCTTGCGCGATCAGGTAGTTGCGCACCGCCACCGCGCGCCGCATGCCGAGATGCTTGTTGTAAGCCGGCGTGCCGGCCGGATCGGCGAAACCCTCGACGGTGATCAGCACATCCGGATGGTGCTCGCGAATCACCCGCGCGAAGCCGTCCAGCATCTGCTTATCCTGATCATTCAGCGTCGCGCTGTTGAACGCGAAATGCGAGACCGTATCCACGCGGATGCGCCCTTGTAGTTGCGTGATCTGCGCGTCGTATTTGCTGAATGCGGATTTCATCTGCTGCGAGATCTGGTCGATCTGCTGCTGTTGCTTATCCAGTTGTTGCTGCTGCTTTTGATCGGTGGCGCGCAACTGCGCGACGGTGCTGTCGAAGTTCGATTTGGTGACGTAGTTGGCGCAGCCGCCAAGCACGAGCGTGGCGATGCTGGCGGCAAGCAATGTGGCCCGTGGCGTTCGGTGGAACATGGCGAGTCTCCTTGTACGGTGCGGATCACGCCCCAGCGCCAGCGCACGCCGTGGGCGGTAACGGTCAGTGGATGCGCTGCGTACGCACCGTAACCCCGCGTCCGCGCCGATGCACCCCATTGAGCGATTGCGGTTCGCAACCGTTCATGCAGCGCATGCCCACGCGCACGCTCTGCAACCCGCTCACGAACCGCCCCGATCCAGCCGCGAAACACGCGCCGCGTCTGTTAGTCTGGCCGACCGATGAACGCCAGTGTCCCGCCCCCGACCACGCGCGACGTGCTCAGCCCGAGCAGTCTCAATCGCCTGGTGCGCGGGCTGCTGGAAGACGCCATGGCGCTGCTGTGGGTCGAGGGTGAATTGTCCAACCTCGCGCGGCCCGCTTCAGGACATGTGTATTTCACGCTCAAGGACGCGCAGGCGCAGGTGCGCTGCGCCATGTTTCGCCCGCGCAGCCAGTCGCTGCGTTTCGTGCCCGGCGACGGCCAGCGCGTGCTGCTGCGCGCGCGCGTGACCCTGTACGAGCCGCGCGGCGACTACCAACTCATCGTCGAGCACATGGAAGACGCCGGCGCCGGCGCGCTGGCGCGCGCACAGGAGGAACTCAAGGCACGACTGGCCGTCGAGGGTTTGTTCGACGCCGCGCGCAAGCGCGCGCTGCCGGCGTATCCGCGCCGCATCGGCGTGATCACCTCGGCCAGCGGCGCCGCCATCCGCGATGTGCTGAGCGTGTTGCGGCGGCGCTTTGCACTGATCGAGGTCGAATTGCTGCCGGTGCCGGTGCAGGGCAAGGAAGCGCCCGCGGCGATCGCGGCGATGCTGCAGCGCGCCTGCCGCAGCGGCCGTTACGACGTACTCCTGCTGACGCGCGGCGGCGGCGCCAATGAAGACCTTGCCGCGTTCAACGACGAGGCCGTGGTGCGCGGCGTGGCGGCGTGCGCGGTGCCGGTGGTCGCCGCGGTCGGCCACGAGATCGACTTCACCCTGGTGGATTTTGCCGCCGATCTGCGCGCGCCGACGCCTTCGGCCGCGGCCGAACTGCTGGTGCCCGATGCCGCCCTGCTGCGCACGCGCTTGACGCGCCTGCACACACAATTGCAGCACCGCGTCGCGCAGGCACTGCAACAACTGGCGCAGCGACTGGATGCGTGGCAGGCGCGGTTGCACAACCAGCATCCGGCGCGACGTCTGGCGCGCGCGCGCGAACGCCTGCAAGCCCTGCATGCGCGCCTGCACGCGCTGCTGCCGGCGCGCCTGGCTCTGCTGCGTGCCCGCGCGCAGCAACTGCGCGGCCATCTGCATGGCGTCACGTTGCGCAATCGCCTCGATACCGAGCGCGCGCGCCTCGCCGCGCTGCAAGCACGCCAGCAACAGGCGCTGCGTACACTTCTGCGCCAGCGCCAGGCACAGCTTGAAGTGCTGCGCCGCGCCTTGCACGCGGTCAGCCCACTGGCCACGCTGGAGCGTGGCTACGCCATCGTGTTCGATGCCGAAGGCGGCATCGTGCGCACGGCGCGCACTCCGCAGCCCGGACAAGCATTGCGCGCGCGGCTTGTGGATGGCGACATCAGCCTGATCGTCGCGCCCGATGCACGCGGCAGGGTTTGATCAGGCTGGTGCTCGATCCCATCTTCAGCGCGCGCTCGCGCGCATCGCGCAATCAAGTCCGCGACGCGCCATAAAGGACTGGAGCCTTGGCCCCGGAAATCGATCAAGCCGCAGAGGGTCCACCAGCGCAGCCAGGACACCGTCATCGACGCCTGCCCGGTTGTGCCGAGCGGGCATCCGCTCATTGCCGATGCCATGCATCTGATCTAGATCAAGCCCATGCGTCTGGCGCCAGGCTAGCCTGCGCGCTGCTTCATCGTCAGCGGGTATTCCATGGACTTCGATGTGCTGATTGTGGGCGCGGGCCCGGCGGGTCTGGCCATGGCGAATGGGCTGGCAGGCAGCGGTTTGCGCGTGGCGCTGGTGGAGCCGCAGACGTCGACGCAACTGTCCGCGCCAGACTACGACGGCCGTGAGATCGCGCTGACGCGGCACTCGGTGGCGCTGCTGGGCACGCAGGATGTGTGGTCACGCATCGCCATCGAGCACCGCGCGCCGCTGCACGAAGCCCTCGTGTTCGATGGCGCCGATACTGTGCCACTGCAGGTGCGCGCGGCGTCGGGCGATGCGCAACCGCTGGGCTGGCTGGCATCCAATCACGCCATCCGCCGCGCGTCATGGGAAGCCCTGCAGGCCAGTCACGCCGCCACGGTGCTGGATGGGTGCCGCGTGCAGGACGTGCGCCTCGATGCCGCAAGGGCCGAGGTCGTGCTGAACGATGGCCGGCGCCTGTGCAGCCGCTTGCTGATCGCCGCCGACAGCCGTCATTCGCAAACGCGCCGCGCTGTGGGCATCGGCGCGCATATGCGCGATTTCGGACGCAGCATGCTGGTGTGCCGCATGCGTCTCGAGCAGCCATGTCCTGGTCAGGCCTGGGAGTGGTTCGATCACGATCAAACCTTGGCGCTGCTGCCCCTGCATGCGGATCAGGCCTCGGTGGTGCTCACCCTGCCGCAGATGCAAATCGCGCCGCTGCTGGAGATGTCCGTGACCGACTTCGATGCGCAGATGCAACTGCGCTTCCACGGTCGTGTCGGTGCGATGCATCTGACCAGCACGCGCCATGCCTATGCGCTGGTTGGCGTGTATGCGCGGCGCTTCAGCACCACGCGATTCGCCTTGCTGGGCGATGCCGCGGTGGGCATGCATCCGGTCACCGCGCACGGTTTCAATCTCGGACTGGCTGGCGCGGCGCATCTGGCTGCGCTGCTGCGCAACGCCGCCGCACGCGGTGCGGACATCGGTGCAGCAACGCTGCTGGCACGCTATGCGCGCGCGCACCACGCGCGTTGCCTGCCGCTGTATCTGGCTACCCAGGGTATTGTCGATTTGTACACGCGCGAGCGCGCGCCGGCGCGCATCGCACGCCACGCCTTGCTGCGCGCCGCCGCGCGCGTGCCGGGGTTCCGGCAGGGATTGGGCGCGCTACTCGCGGGCCAGATCAGTATGCGGCGCGACACGGCGGTCTGAACGCCGACGCAGAGCGCGGCCACGCCGATGCTGCGCCGCGGCTACACTATCCGCCGATGCGCCCCGCGCGTGCGACGTGCCTGCGCTCATTCACACTGCCATTGCGTACCCGCGCGCTGCATGCAGCAGTACGTCATGTGCATTCATGCGCATTCCTTTTCCCCGGCAGCGGAGTCCGCAGCCTGATGCGATCCGAGGTTTTCCATGTCCCACAGCGATCCCCATTCCACGGCTGCCGAGCCGACCCTCGCCAACTTCTCGGCGCTGGGCTTGCCTGAGCCGCTGCTGCGCGCGCTGCAAGCCGTCGGCTACGAAACACCCTCACCCATCCAGGCCGCGACCATCCCGCCGCTGCTGGCCGGCAAGGACTTGCTCGGTCAGGCGCAGACCGGCACCGGCAAGACCGCCGCGTTCGCGCTGCCGATCCTGGCGCGCATCGATCTGACCCGCGCCGAGCCGCAGGCGCTGGTGCTGGCGCCCACGCGCGAGCTGGCGATCCAGGTCGCCGAGGCGTTTTCGCGCTACGCGGCGCAATTGCCCGGTTTCCACGTGCTGCCGATCTATGGCGGTCAGGGCTACGGCCCGCAGTTGCACGCGCTGCGTCGCGGCGCGCACGTCATCGTGGGCACACCGGGGCGCGTGATCGATCATCTGGAGCGCGGCACGCTGAAACTCGACGCGCTGGCGCATCTGGTACTGGATGAGGCCGATGAAATGCTGCGCATGGGCTTCATCGACGATGTTGAAAGCATCCTCAAGAAAACCCCGCCGCGGCGTCAGGTCGCGTTGTTCTCGGCAACCATGCCGCAGGCGATCCGGCGCATCGCGCAAACTTATCTGCGCGACCCGGTCGAGATCACCATCAAGGGAAAAACCACGACTGTCGCGGAAGTGCAGCAGCGCTACTGGCTGGTCAGCGGCCTGCACAAGCTCGACGCGCTGACGCGCATCCTCGAAGTCGAAACGTTCGACGGCATGATCGTGTTCGCGCGCACCAAACAGGCCACCGACGAATTGGCCGAGAAGCTCTCCGCGCGCGGTTTTTCCGCCGCCGCGCTCAATGGCGATGTGCCGCAGGCGCTGCGTGAGCGCATCGTGCAGCGCTTCAAGGATGCGCAAATCGACATCCTGGTGGCGACCGACGTCGCCGCGCGCGGGCTGGATGTGGAGCGCGTCAGCCACGTGCTCAATTACGACATTCCCACCGATACAGAGAGTTACGTGCATCGCATCGGCCGTACCGGCCGCGCCGGACGCAGCGGCGATGCGATCCTGTTCGTGACGCCACGCGAGCGTCACCTGCTGCGCGCCATCGAACGCTCCACGCGCCAGCCGATCACGCCGATGCAGTTGCCGGGCGCCGAGGCGGTCAACGATCGCCGCATCGCGCGCTTCATGGAGCGCATCACCGAGGCGCGCGCGCGCGAAGGTACCGATGAATTCCAGCGTTTGCTGGAACGCTACGAACAGGAACAGAACGTGCCTGCGATTGAAATTGCCGCCGCGCTGGCGCGCATGGTGCAGGGCGACAAGCCGCTGCTGCTCAGTGATGCGCCCAGCGCGCACGCGCGCGAATTCGCACCGGATGCGCGCGGTGAGCGCCATGAGCGTGGCGAGCGGCCTGCGCACTCTGGCGCCGCACGCGGCGCGCGCGCGACCAGCGGCGGCACATCCGGGCCGCTGGTCACGTATCGCGTCGAAGTCGGCCGCCGCCACGGGGTCAAGGTCGGCAATCTGGTCGGCGCCATCGCCAACGAGGGCGGCCTCGACAACAGCCAGATCGGCAGCATCGCGCTGCAGGGCGATCACAGCTTCGTTGATCTGCCCGCCGATCTGCCCGCGGCCACGTTGCACGCACTGGCCAAGGCGCGTGTCGGCGGCGAGCGCCTGCAACTGCGCCGCGCCGATGACAATGAGGCGGCGCACAGCGCGCGTCCACGCAAACCCTTCGGCGCGCGTTCTGACGCCGCGCCGCGCAAGGACGGATTCAGTGCCCCGCGCAAGCCGCGCGCATGACAAGCAGGGGAGAGGCATTCTCCCGCCGGAAGAAGGTCGGTGCGCCCACGCCACTCGCCGGGACGCTGCCGGATCAACGCTGCGGTCGCAGCACGGCAAGATCGCAGGCGAGCGCGGTTGCCAGCGTCTCGGCACCGTGCTTGCCCAGTGCGCGATAGTGCGCGCGCCAAGGTGCCCACCTCGGCCATCCACAGCGCATCTTGCACGGGATCGCAATCGCGCGGCGCGGCCGCACCACGATCAAACTGATCACCCGACACCACCACCCGATTGCGCATCCGTCACCTCCCCGGTCGATGCCGTGCTCGCGCAGGCGCGGTCGTGGCGACGCCAACGTCAAGACCGGGTCAATTCAGCCCGATGCGACGGATCAGCATCATTTTCACGCCCTGCGCCAGCAGCATGTAAACCACGAGTATGCCAATCAGATAGAGCCAGTACAGATGCGGCAGGGCGGCGAATCCGAACAACCCGGCCAGTGGCGAAATCGGCAAGAGAATACCGAGCAAGCAGAAGCCCAGCGTGCTGACCAGCAACGGCAGGCTGGGATTGGACTGCAGGAACGGCACGCGCGCGGTGCGGATCACGTACACGATCAGCGTCTGCGACAGCAAGGACTCAACGAACCAGCCGGTCTGGAACAGCACCGGATGCTGCGAGAGGCCGAGAAAAAACCACATCACGCCGAAAGTGACGTAATCGAACAGGGAACTGACCGGGCCGAACACGAACATGTAACGCGCGATGTTGCCCATCTCCCAGCGCCGCGGCGTGGCGACGAAATCATCGTCCACGTTGTCGGTGGCAATAGTGGTCATCGACAAGTCGTACATCAGGTTGTTGATCAGCAACTGGATCGGCGCCATCGGCAGGAACGGCAGCAGAGCACTGGCGCCAATCACGCTGAACACATTGCCGAAGTTGGAGCTGGCCGTCATCTTGATGTACTTGAGAATGTTGCCAAACACGCGGCGACCTTCCTGCACGCCCTCCTCCAGCACGGTCAGGCTTTTTTCCAGCAGGATGATGTCGGCCGACTCCTTGGCGATGTCCACGGCGCTGTCCACCGAGATGCCGACATCGGCGGCGCGCAGCGCCGGACCATCGTTGATGCCGTCGCCGAGAAAACCCACCACGTGGCCTTGCGCGCGCAGCGCCTCGATCACGCGCACCTTCTGCTGCGGATTGAGGCGCGCGAACAACTGCGTCTCGGACAGCGCGGCGGTCAACTGCGCGTCGTCCAGCGCGTCCAGCTCGGGGCCGGTGAGCACGTGTTCGAGGTCGATGCCGACGTGACGGCAGACATGGCGCGCGACCACGTCGTTGTCGCCGGTGAGGATTTTCACCGCGATGCCGTGCTGGGTCAGCGCGGCGATGGCTTCGGCGGCGCTCTCCTTGGGCGGATCGAGGAACGCCATGAAACCGAACAGGGTCAGTTCGCGCTCGTCCTCGCGCGCATACTGGCTGCGCGGCGGCGTCATCTCGCGCATGCCCACGGCGATCACGCGAAAACCGTCGGCGTTGAGATCGTGCGCGACTTGGCGCACCTCGGCCTGGCGGTCGGCATCGAACTCAAGCGGACCCTGCGCGGTCTGCACGTGCGTGCACATCGCCAGCATCTCGGCCACCGCGCCCTTGCTGATCAGCATGTGGCGACCCTCCATGTCACGCACCACCACGGACATGCGTCGGCGCTCGAAATCGAACGGCATCTCGTCGACCAGCGCGAACTCTGCGGCGAGGCGCTGGGTCTGCTCGGGGTCCACCGCGGTCAGCACGGCGTTGTCGAGCAGGTTGCGCAAGCCGGTCTGATAGTGGCTGTTGAGGAAGGCCAGCTCCAGCACGCGCGCATCATCACCGCCCGCGGCATCGACATGGCGCTCGAGAATCACCTTGTCCTGGGTGAGCGTGCCGGTCTTGTCGGTGCACAGCACGTCGATGGCGCCGAAATTCTGGATCGCCGGCAGGCGCTTGACGATGACATCCTTGCGCGCCATCGCCAGCGCGCCCTTGGCGAGATTGAAGGTGACGATGGCTGGCAGCATTTCCGGCGTCAAGCCGACCGCGACCGCGATCGAGAACATCAACGCCTCCAGCCAGTCGTCCTTGAGCACGCCGTTGATCAGGAACACCAGCGGCACCATCACCGCGATGAAACGCAGCATCAGGCCGACGAAACGGCGCAGACCGCGGTCAAAGCTGGTCGATGGCGCGCGCGGCGTGGCCAGCGCACTGGCCAGCGCGCCGAAAGTAGTGTCGCGTCCGGTCGCGACCACCAGGCCCAGCGCGCTGCCGCTGATCACGTTCGAGCCCATGAAACACAGGTTGCGTGACTCCATCGGCGCGCTGCATTGCGCATCGGGACCGGAGAACTTTTCCACCGGCATCGATTCACCGGTGAGGCTGGACTGGTTGATGAACAAATCCTTGGCCGCGAGCAGGCGCAGATCGGCGGGGATCATGTCGCCCGCGGCGAGATGCACCACATCGCCCGGCACCAGATCCTCGATCGGCAACTCACCACGACCGTTGGCATGCTGACGCCGGCGCACCAGCGCGGTGTTGCTGACCATGCTGCGCAGCGCCGCGACCGCTCGCGAGGATTTGCTCTCCTGCACGTAGCCCACGATCACCGCCACCGCGACCATCACCGTCATGATGCTGGCGCCAACGGGATCGGATGTCAGGATCGAAACCACCGCCAGTGCCAGCAGCAGCAGATTGAGCGGATTGACCACGCGCCGCGCGATCTCGACAAACCACGGTGTCCTGGCTTCACTACCGACGATGTTGCGCCCGAAAGTCTCCAGGCGCGCCTCGACCTGCTCGGCGTCGAGGCCCTCGATGCGGCTGTCGCCGGCGGCCAGCGCGGCGTCGACTTCCAGCCGCGCCAGTTCCAGCAGGTGCCGCGCCTGAGCCTGGCTCTGCGCTGAGGAGGACTTGCCTCGCGCGCCGTTGCGCTCAGGGATCAGACCGAGCAAAGACCACTTTGCAAACATGCTGCCTCCGCATACGCAAACACGCGGCTGCAACACAGCCGCGCTACGGAGTCGTCAGGATTTTGACTCCGCCATGACTCATCCCGTGCGGGAGGGCGGGCGGAAACCGGCTCAATCGCGCGGGGACAACAACAGGAAAGTGAGCCGATTACCAGGATCCACGCGTGTGAACGCTCTGCTACCAAGGCGCGCGAAGTTTAGCGACGCGCGCCAGTACGAGGCAACGACGGCGATGCGGCAGCGTTCAGTCGCGCCTGCAGCGCGGCGAGGAACTGCGGCGGCAACTGCGCGCGCACCGGCAGCGCCCACCAATGCGGATGCGCGAGGGCAGCGCACTTGACCGCGTCCTTTTCGGTCATCAGCAGCGGCAGCGTGGCGTCATCAAAGGCAAAATCCGCGCGCGTATAGGCGTGATGGTCGGCGAAGGCGTGCTCGCGCACGCGATAGCCCAGCGCACGCAGTGAGACGAAAAAGCGCGTCGGATCGCCAATGCCGGCGACGGCATGCACCTCGGCGCCGGGCGCTGGCGGCGGCGCAGTCGTGACGGGGACCAGCGCACGCGGTGCGCCCGGCTGCAACGACATCGGCACTTCGCCCGGCCGCGCCACGCCACCATTGCACACCACGAAATCGACGCTGACCAGCCGCGCGAGCGGCTCGCGCAGCGGGCCGGCTGGCAGCAGACGTCCGTTGCCGAAACGACGCACGCCGTCGATCACGCAAATCTCGATGTCGCGCCCCAGCGCGCGGTGCTGCAGGCCATCGTCGCCGAGGATCACGTCCACGCCCAGCGGCAGCAGCAGGCGCGCGGCATCCGCGCGATGCGCGCCTACCGCCACCGGCACTTGTCCCAGACGCTGCAGCAGCACTGGCTCATCGCCCACGCGCAGCGCGCTGTCAGCGGTCGTGACCAGGTCCGGCTCGCGCTGCGTGCCGCCGTAGCCGCGACTGACCACGCCAGGGTGCCAGCCGGCCGCGCGCAGCGCCTCGATCAGGGCCAGCGTCAGCGGTGTCTTGCCGCTGCCGCCCACCGTGAGATTGCCGATCACGATCACCGGCACCGGCAGGTGTTGTACGCGGCGCAAACCAATCGCGTAACGCGCGCGATCGATCAGGCGCAGCAGGCGATACAGCGGCACCAGCACCCGTGCCCAGCGCGGTACCGGCTGCATGCCATGCCAGAATGTCGGGGCCTGCCCGCGCGGCACGGCTCAGTCGCCGCGCGGTGCGCTGAATTGCATCCGATGCAACAGTGCGTAAGCGCCGTCCGCGCGCGTCAGCAATTCCTCGTGACTGCCCTGCTCCAGTACCCGGCCCTGATCGAGCACGATGATGCGGTGCGCGTGCTCGACGGTGGACAGGCGATGCGCGATGACCAGCGTGGTGCGGTCCCGCATCAGCCGCGTCAACGCTTCCTGGATCAGCCGCTCGGACTCGGTATCCAGCGCGCTGGTGGCCTCGTCCAGAATCAGGATTGGCGCGTTCTTCAAGATCGCGCGCGCGATGGCGATACGCTGACGCTGGCCGCCGGAGACCATGAAACCGCGCTGCCCGATTGGACTATGCAAACCGCGCGGCATCTGCGAGATGAAATCCCAGGCGTTGGCCGCGCGCGCCGCGGCGATGATGTCTTCCTCGCGCGCGCCCGCCATCTCGCCATAGGCGATGTTCTCGGCCACGCTGCCATTGAAGATCACCACGTCCTGGCCGACCCAACTGATTTGGCGGCGCAGGCTGGCCAACTGATACTCGCCCAGCGCATGGTTGTCGATAAGAATGCTGCCGGATTCGGGTTCGTAGAAGCGCGGAATCAGGTGCGCCACCGTGGTCTTGCCGCTGCCCGAACGCCCCACCACGGCGGTGACCTTGCCGGCCGCACAAGTGAAGCTGGCCGCGCGCAGCGCCGGCGGCGTGCCGGGCGCGTAGCGCATGGTGACATCGCGAAACTCGATGCCTTGCTGCAAGCCCTGCAGCGGGCGTGCGCCTGGGTCGGGCTCGCACGGCTCATCGAGCACTGCAAACACATCCTGCGCGGCGGCGATACCCCGCTGCAGCAGCGACTGCACGTTGGTCATGCGCTTCAGCGGGGGCAGGATCCCGGCCATCGCAATGAAGATCGACATGAACTTGCCCGGCGTCATGCTATTCAAGAAGGCGGGGCGTGTGGCCGTGAACACGATGCCGGCCAACGCCGAAGCGGCAAGGAGCTGCACCAGCGCGGTGGAGATCGCATTGGTCGCGCTGATCTTCACATTGAGCAAGCGGTTGTTGTCAGCAACCGCGTGAAAGCGACCGGACTCGTACTTTTGTCCGCCGTAAATGCGCACCTCGCGCCATGCGCTGACGATTTCATCGACCACGCCGGTGATGTTGCCCATCGATCTCTGCAATCCGCGGCTGATGAGTCGATAGCGCTTGCTGACGAAATACACCACCGCCGCGATCGTCGGTACCATCACCAGCAGCACCAGGGTCAATCGCCAACTGTTCCACAGCATCACCCCGACCAGCGCCATGACGGTGAGACTGTCGATGATCGACACGCGCACGGCCTCGGTAGTCGCTTGTGCTAGTTGATCCGCGGTATAGGTGATGCGTGCAACCTGATGTCCCGAAGCCTCGCGTCCGAAAAATACCGCAGGCAGCGCCAGATAACGGCCGAGCACCTGCTCGCGCATGGTTTGCACCACGCCGCGGCCGATATAGGCCATGCCGTAACTGGTGACAAAGGTGGCCACCGCGCGCAGCAGAAAGATCGCCACGATGATGATCGGCAGCCAGAAGATGGCTTCTTCGCTGCGGGTAATGAAAACCTTGTCGATGAGTGGCCGCACCAAGAATGCGAATGCGCCCAGCGCAGCCGCATCGATCACCATGCCCAGAACAACCACAAACGCCACCGGGCGGTAAGGCCGGAGATAGCCGAGCAGGCGCCGATAAGTAGGCCACGCGGTGGCCTTGCTGGATTCTTGCCGCGCCATTCAGTGCGCGCCTTGGCGCGGCGTGGTGGCCAGCGCCAGATGGCTGAAGCCAAGGCGACCCAGCGCATCCATGGCGGTCACCACCGACTGGTTGGGCGATTCGGCGTCGGCGCGCAGGATCACGCTGCGCGAACGGTTGCTGCCCACGGCCTCGACGATGGCCTGCTGCAGCGCGCGCTCGCCCTCGCCCTGCACCGGCGTGTTGCCGATGGCGTAATGACCGGCGCGATCGATCACGATCACCAGCGCATCCGCGCTGGGTGCGCTGGGCGTGGCGCTGGACGTGGGCAGGCTGACCTTCATGTGCGTCTGCTGCACGAAGGTCGTGGTCAGCACGAAGAACATCAGCAAGGTCAGCAGCACGTCGATCAGGGAGATCACGTTGATCTCGAAATCGTCGTGGCGGCGCGCCGCGGTGATGCGCATCGCTTAGCGCTCCGCCGGTGCGGGCATGGCACGCGGTCGCGCGTCGGGCCTGGCGGGCGCGTGCGTGGCGCTGGCTGCCGCAGTGGGCGACGGCGTGACCGCAGGCGGCGCGCCGGGTGAGTCGAGTTCATCGAGCAGACGCGCGGCTTCCTGCTCCATGCTCACCGCGTAGCCATCGATGCGGCTGCGGAAATAGCGATGAAACACGTACGCCGGGATCGCCACCACCAGACCGGTGGCGGTGCAAATCAGCGCCTCGCCGATGCCGCCGGCCATCTTGGTCGGATCGCCGGCGCCATGCACCATCACCGCCAGAAACATCCTGATCAGGCCGATGACCGTGCCCAGCAGGCCCAGCAGCGGCGCGATCAGCGCGATCGTGCCCAGGGTATTGAGATAACGCCCCATGCGATGCACGACGTGACGCCCGGTGTCCTCCAGGCGCTCCTTGATCAGCTCGCGCGGCTTGCCGCGCACGCGCACCGCCGCGGCCAGCAACTGGCCCAGCGGCGAGCCAGCGGCCAGCGCGTCGATGTGCGCCGGATCCAGTTTGCTGGCGCGCGCCCACACGCGCACCTGCGCGCCCAGATCGGGCGGCAGCACGGCGCCACGACGCAGCGTCCAGAACCGCTCGAGGATGATGGCCAGGGCCAGCGCCGAGGTCAGCAGGATCGGCAGCATCGGCCAGCCGCCGGCAATCAGGATATCGAACACGCTCGCGGTTCTCGCGCAACAACAGGCGGGCCGGATGATAGCAGCGCGGCGCGGCGCTTCCGTGGCGGGCCGCTCACTCGCGCCACCAGCGCGGCGCCTGTTCGCGGCCCAGCGTCAGGCGCGGGCCGTTGCCGCGCATGTCCACGCGCAGGGCGCCATGATCCGCGGTGTTGAACAAGGGCACGCCGCGTGCTTGCAGACGCGCCAGCACGTCCGCATGCGGATGTCCGTAGCTGCTGCGGTAACCCGCCGATACCAGCGCCAGACGCGGGCGCAATGCGTCCAGCAGCATATCGCTGCTGCTGAATCGACTGCCGTGGTGCGCCAGCAGCAACACCAACGGCTGCGCGCCGGCCTGATGATTCGCGGCCCAATCCCGGGCCACGGCGCGCTCGCTGCGCGCGCCAATATCGCCGCTCAGCAGCAGCGTGCCGCCGCGACCGCGCACCGCCAGCACGCACGAGGATTCGTTGCCGCTGACGGCATCGCCAATCCCCGGGTGCAGCACGCTGAACTCGACCCCATCCCAGTACCAGCGTTGGCCGCGTACGCACGGCAACAGCGGCAGCCCAGTGCGTTCGGGCTCGCTGCCCTGCAGCAGCGTGGCGGGATATGCCGCCAGCACGGCTGCCGCGCCACCGGCATGATCGGCATCACCGTGGCCCAGCAGCAGGCGATCGAGGTGACGCACACCCAGCGCCTGCAGGCTGGGCACTACCGCGGCCTCGCCCAGATCGAAACCCGAGCGATAGCGCGGCCCGGCGTCATACAACAGCGCATGTCGCGCGGTGCGCACCAGCACCGCCGAGCCCTGCCCCACATCCAGCACCCATGCCTGAAACTCACCCGCTGCGGGGCGCTGTTGCTGCGGCCACAGCAGCGGCAACAGCAGCGGCAACCCGAGCAGTCGCGCCGGCACGCCGCGCGGCGCCAGCACCCACAGCACGCCAACGCAAGCCAGCATGAATGCGGCCGCGCCCGCCCACGGCAGCCACGCCAGCGCCCACGGCCAGGCCGCCATGTGCTGCAGCAGATCCCACTGCGCACGCATCAACCACGCGGCGAACCGCGTCGCCGCCACGCCACCGGGCAGGCCTGCCACCAGCATCAGGCTGGCCAGCAGGGTCAGCGGCACGATCACGAAGCCCATCAGCGGCACCGCCACCAGATTGGCCAGTGGGCCCACGCGCGAGGCCTGGCCAAACAGCAGCACGGTCAGCGGCAGCAGCGCCAACGCCATCACGCCCTGCGCCAGCCCCAACTCGGCCAGCCACGCGCGCCAGCCGCGCCCCGGCTGCAGCGCGTACACCAGCAGCGCCACCCCGGCGAAGGACAGCCAGAAGCCGGCGCCCAGCACGGCCAGTGGATCGAACAGCAGCACCGCGAGCAGCGCCAGCGCCAGTGTCTGCATGCCGCCCACGCCACGCCGACGCGTGCTCGCCCAGGCCACCACGGCGATCATCAGCAGCGTACGTACTGTGGGCAGGCCATAGCCGGCCAGCGCGCCATAGGCCCAGGCCGCGCCCAACGCCACCGGTGCAGCCAGCACGCGCCGCGGCCAACGCAGCAACACCTGCGGCCACAGCCAGGTGAACGCGTAGACCAGCAACGCGCCAGCGATGCCGGCCAAGCCGACATGCAGCCCCGAGATCGCGATCAGATGGCCGACGCCGGTGGCGCGCAGCACGCGCCAGTGCGCCTCGCTCAAGCCGCGCTGATCGCCCACCGCCAGCGCCTGCAGCAGCGGCGTGGCGGCATCGCTCGCTGGCAGTGCGGTGGCGATGGCGCGAGCGATGCGCGCACGCAGCGCATCGACACACGGTGCCGACGTACCCAAACTGCGCGCCGTGCTTGCACCGCGCACGTAGCCGGTGGCGATCAGCCCGTTGAGTGCCGCCTGACGTTCGCTGTCGTAACCGCCCGGATTGACCTGCCCGTGCGGGCGCTTGAACCGTGCCGTCAACTGCCAGCGCTGACACGGCGCCAGTACCGGTGTGGCACCGAACCAGCTCAATCGCACCTGCCCGCGCAGCGCCAGGGGCTGGCCGTCGCGGCTGGCGCGCTCCAGTGCGAAATCGAAACGTTGCGCATCGGCACCGGCTTCGGGCAGACCGACGACACGACCCTCGATGCGCAAATCCTGTCCCTGCAAGGCCGGCGGCAGGCGCGCATGCAACACCTGCGTGGCCATGCCGGCAGTCCAGGCGAAAGCCAGCAGCAGCACGCCGATCAAGCGCAGTCGCGCAATGCGCAGCAGCAGCACCAGCGCCAGCAGTGCGCAGGCCAGCAACATCCACGGCGGCGGCAAGCGCGGCAACAGCGCCGCACCGACCACGCCGGTCAGAGCCGCCAGGGCATGCGTGGCGCCGATACCACCGCTGTGCTGCGTCCGCGCCCAGCGCGCCCATGCGCCCCATGTGCAACACCAAGCCGCGCGGGCGGCTGCCATCGTCGTGATCCGTGCGACGCGGGTGCCTCCCTGCAGCATGGCGCTAGTCCGTGCGTGTTTCGGCGAGGCGTCCGCCGCTCATTTCCAGCACGCGGTCCATGTGCGCGGCGAGGCGACTGTCGTGCGTGGCCAGCACCAGCGCCGTGCCCGATTCGCGATTCAACTCCAGCATCAGCTCGTACACGCCGCGCGCGGTGCGCTCGTCGAGATTGCCGGTGGGCTCGTCGCCGAGCACGCACAACGGCTTGGTGACCAGCGCGCGCGCCACCGCGCAGCGCTGACGCTCGCCGCCGGACAACTCGCCCGGCTTGTGCTGCAGGCGATGCCCCAGACCCACGCGCTGCAGCAGCGCCGCGGCCTGATCGCGCGCATCGCTGACCGCGTTGCCGCGAATCAGCAGCGGAAACGCGACGTTCTCCAGCGCGCTGAACTCGGGCAGCAGATGGTGGAACTGGTAGATGAAACCCAGCGCCTCGTTGCGCAGGCGCCCGCGCGCGGCATCGCCCAGCGCGGAAAACTTGCGCCCAGCCAGCACCACTTCGCCGGAAGTGGGCGTGTCCAGTCCGCCGAGCAGGTGCAGCAGCGTGCTCTTGCCCGCGCCCGAGGCGCCGATCACGGCGACACTCTCGCCGCGGCGCACGACTAAATCGATGCCCAGCAGCACTTCGGCGCGAAGCTTGCCATCCTGGTACGTCTTGGTCAGGCCTTCGGCACGCAGCACGGCATCCACGACCGTGCCCTGGATGGCTGTTGCCGAGTCCCGAGTCCCGAGTCCCGAGTCCCGAGTGAGATCATTCATAGCGCAGTGCCTCCGCCGGCTGCGTGCGCGAGGCGCGCCACGCCGGATACAGCGTGGCCAGCACTGAGAACACGAACGCCAGCAGCGCGATCCAACCCACGTCGCGCCATTCCAGGCGCGAGGGCAGATTGCTGATGTAGTACACGTCCGGCGACAGGAACTGCACGTGGAATAGGGTCTGGATGCCGTCCACGATCGCCGGCAGGTTGATCGCCAGCAACACGCCGCCGAGCACACCCAGACCGATGCCGATCAGGCCGCTGATCATGCCCTGCACCACGAACACGCCCATCACCGTGCGCGGCGCGGCGCCCATGGTACGCAGGATGGCGATGTCGGCCTGCTTGTCGGTGACCAGCATCACCAGCGTCGAGACCAGATTGAACGCCGCCACCGCGACGATCAGCGAAAGAATGATGAACATGACTTTCTTCTCCATGGCGATGGCCTTGAAGAAGTTGGAGTGGCTGTCCATCCACGTCGACACCGCGTACAGCCCGCCCAGTTTTTGCGCAAGCTCGCGGCCAACCTGGTAGGCAAGAAAGGGATGATCCAACTTCAGGCGGATGCCGGTGGGCCCGGATTGCTGGTACAGCTTCTGCGCGTCCTGCATGTTGATCTCGGCCAGCCCGGCGTCGTACTGCTCGATACCCGCACCGAAGATGCCGCTGACGGTAAAGCTGCGCAGGCGCGGGATCGCGCCGATTGGCGTGGCGGTGATCTCAGGCACGAACACCACCACGTGATCGCCCACGGTCACACCCAGGTTCAAGGCCAGGTCGCGCCCCAGCACGATGTTCCAACTGCCCGGGGTCAAGCTGGATAGGCTGCCCTGTACCATGCGCTGACCGATGCTGGTGACCTTGTTTTCATACGCCGGCTCGATACCGCGGATCACCGCGCCCTGCGAACGCTGGCCGCGCAGATACGCCTCGTGTTCGACGTATGGCGCCGCGGCGATCACATGCGGCATGGCCTCGGCCACGCGTACCGCGTGCGGCCAGTCGCGCACGCTTCCGTCCACGCCGGAAATCGTGGTCTCGGCGACCATGCCGAGGATGCGGTCACGCAGCTCGTGGTCGAAACCGTTCATCACCGAGATCACCGCGATCAGCGCGGTCACGCCCACCGCGATGCCCAGCATCGACACCAGCGAGATAAAGGAGATGAAGCGGTTGCGGCGCTTGGCGCGCGTGTAGCGCAAGCCGATGAACAGACTCAGAGGACGAAACATGGACGGCTCATCGGAGTATCTCGGAGGATGCGGAAAATTGCGCCGGCAGGGCGCGCAGCGTGCACCAAGCCCGCGGCGCCGACAAGCGCGGCGCGGCCTCAGCGCGTGTGGGCATGCGCCGACAGCAGCATGCGCAGACGCCGGTGCTGCACTTCGTCGAGATTGTCCGGCAGCAGCCACAGCGTGACGGCATGCGGGCGCGGGCCATCGCTCCAGGCGAGGCGCAGCATCAGCAACGGGCCGAACACGCGCGTATGGCGCAACTGCGCCGGCTCGGCATCTTCACCGCGCCAGATGCGCGCGGCATCGCGGCTCAACTCGAAGCCGCTGATTGGCGGCCTCAGCAAACGCCTTGCAGCGACCGCAGCCAGCACCACAATCAGCCCGATACCGGTGCCGCGCAGCGACCCGGGAATATCCGCCAGCAGCAGCGACAGCACGGCCAGCGACGCAATCAGCGCCAGCGCCAGCAGCAGGCTGGGCGATGCGCGCAACTCAATGCGCAGCGCGGGCGCGGAAATCATCGATCAGCGCCTGCCAGTCGCACCGCGGTACCGGGCTGCGGCCCGTGCACCACGCCCACAAATCCGGGTCCTGCTGCTCGAGCAGTTCGGCGAACGCCGCGCGTTGCGACGCGCTCGCGCTGAGCCAATGCGCATCCAGCCAGCCGCCAAGCAGCACGTCCAGCTCGCGCATGCCGCGCCGACAGCGCCAGCGCAGGCGCCCGAGTTGCGCAGCGTCGGCCACCGCATCACCCACCTCAGCCGCGCCGCGCGACGATGAGCTTCTTGATCTCGGCGATGGCCAGCGCCGGGTTGAGGCCCTTGGGACAGGTGCGCGTGCAATTCATGATGGTGTGGCAGCGGTACAGGCGGAATGGGTCTTCCAGTTCGTCCAGACGCGTGCCCGTGTCCTCGTCGCGGCTGTCCACGATCCAGCGGTAGGCCTGCAGCAAGATGGCCGGACCGAGGTAACGGTCGCCGTTCCACCAGTAGCTCGGACACGAGGTGCTGCAGCACGCGCACAGAATGCACTCGTACAAACCATCGAGCTGCTTGCGATCCTCGGGCGATTGCAGACGCTCACGGTCCGGCGCCGCGCTTTCGGTGCGCAACCATGGCCGCACCGCGGCGTGCTGGGCATAGAAGTGGGTGAGGTCCGGAACCAGATCCTTGACCACCGGCATGTGCGGCAGCGGGTAGATGCTGATGTCGCCCTTGCACTCATCCAGACCTGTGGTGCAGGCCAGTGTGTTGACGCCGTTGATGTTCATCGCGCAGGAGCCGCAGATGCCCTCGCGACAGGAACGGCGCAGGGTCAGCGTGGCATCGATCTCGTTTTTGATCTTGAGCAGCGCGTCCAGCACCATCGGGCAGTTGGACACGTCGAGATCGAAGCTGTCCAGGCGCGGGTTCTGGCCATCGTCCGGCGTCCAGCGATAAATGCGGAAGGTGCGCACATTCTTCGCGCCACCTGGCGCGGGATGGTGCGTGCCCTTCTGCACCTTGGAGTTCTTCGGCAGGGAGAATTCGGCCATGACTACGATTCCTTGATTGAGCAGGTTGCGGGTGTTTTCACGCCCTGCCGGCGACTCAGTAGACGCGCTTTTTCGGCGGCACCACGTCCACATCCTTGCTCATCGTGTACATGTGCACCGGGCGATAGTCGAAGCGCGATTTGCCAGCGGCGTCCACCCACACCAGCGTGTGCTTTTGCCAGTTGGCGTCATCACGATCTGGGAAATCCTCGCGCGCGTGCCCGCCACGGCTCTCGGTGCGCTGCGCGGCGGAATGCATGGTCGCCACCGCCTGGCCGAGCAGGTTGGACAGCTCCAGCGTTTCCACCAGGTCCGAGTTCCACACCAACGAGCGATCACTGACGCCGACATCGGCAAAATTGTCGTTGACGCGACTGATGTTGGCGCAGCCTTCCTTGAGCGTCTCGCCAGTGCGGAATACCGCCGCGTCGCGCTGCATGGTGCGCTGCATGTCAACGCGCAGCTTGGCGGTGGGCGTGGCGCCCTTGGCGTGGCGCAGGCCGTCGAAGCGTGCCAGCGCGGTATCCAGCCTGCTGGCCGGCAGATCGGGATGCGGCGTATGCGGCCCGATCAGTTCAGCACAGCGGTTGGCCGCGGCGCGGCCGAACACGACCAGATCCAGTAGCGAGTTCGAGCCCAGGCGGTTGGCGCCATGCACCGACACGCAGGCCGCCTCGCCGATGGCGAACAGGCCCGGAACCACGGCGTCGTTGTCGTCGCCTTTCCTCTGCACGACCTCACCATGGAAGTTGGTGGGAATGCCGCCCATGTTGTAGTGCGCGGTCGGCAGCACCGGGATCGGCTGCTTGGTCACATCGACGCCGGAAAAGATGCGCGCCGTTTCGGCGATGCCGGGCAGGCGCTCGTGGATCACATCGGCACCCAGGTGCTGCAGGTTCAGGTGCATGTGATCCTTGTGCTCGCCGATGCCGCGGCCCTCGCGAATCTCGATCGTCATGGCGCGGCTGACCACATCGCGCGAGGCCAGATCCTTGGCGCTGGGCGCGTAGCGCTCCATGAAGCGCTCGCCCTTGCTGTTGGTCAGATAGCCGCCCTCGCCGCGCACGCCCTCGGTGATCAGGCAGCCCGCGCCATAAATTCCGGTGGGATGGAACTGCACGAACTCCATGTCCTGCAGCGCGAGGCCCGCGCGCAGCACCATGCCGCCGCCATCGCCGGTGCAGGTGTGGGCCGAGGTGCAGGAAAAATAGGTGCGGCCATAGCCGCCGGTGGCCAGCACCACGGCGTGACCGCGGAACAGGTGCAGCGTGCCGTCGTTCAGATCCCAGGCCAGCACGCCGCGGCACACGCCTTCGCTGTCGAACACCAGATCCAGCGCGAAGTACTCGACGAAGAACTGCGCCTGATGCTTCAGCGCCTGCTGGTACAGCGTGTGCAGCATGGCGTGGCCGGTGCGGTCGGCAGCGGCGCAGGTACGCTGCGCGGTGCCCTTGCCGTAATGCGTGGTCATGCCGCCGAACGGACGCTGATAGATCTTGCCGTCCTCGGTGCGCGAGAACGGAACACCATAATGCTCCAGCTCGATCACCGCGGGAATGGCCTCGCGACACATGTACTCGACGGCGTCCTGGTCGGCCAGCCAGTCGGAACCCTTGATGGTGTCGTAGAAATGAAAGCGCCAGTCGTCCTCGCCCATGTTGCCCAGCGCCGAGGCGATGCCACCCTGCGCCGCCACGGTGTGCGAGCGCGTTGGAAATACCTTGCTGATGCAGGCCGTGTTCAAACCCTTGGCGGCCATGCCAAATGTGGCGCGCAGCCCCGAACCCCCGGCGCCGACGACGACGACATCGAACTGGTGTTGCTGGATCTTGTAGCTTTCCATGGTCTCAACGTCCCAAAGCGATGCGCAGCACGGCGAGCGCCGCCAGCAACGCGGCCAGCACGGCGTAGAAGCGCACCGCGATCTGCAGCACGACCCCGAGCCAGCGCGTGTGCACGTAATCCTCGATCACCACCTGCAGCCCCAACTGCATGTGCCAGAACAACGCGATGCTGAACACCAGCATCAGCACGGCATTGAGTGGATCGGCCAGCGCCGCGCGCACGGACGTGTAGTCGCCATGCATCAGCATCAGCACCAGCGCCATGAACCACAGTCCGAGAAAAAACAGCGCCACCGCGGTGATGCGCTGCCGCCACCAGTGATTCACGCCCTCCTTGGCCGAACCCAGTCCGAGGGCATGCTGCAGCGGATTGCGCAGGTCGTTCATGGCGCACCTCCGGCCAGCGCGATCCAGGCCCAGGCCAGAATCGTCAGCAGCAGCGACAGCAGCACCACGATCCAGCTATTGCGCACGAACACCGGCTTGGCGAAGCCGAAGCCGGCGTCCTGCAGCAGATGGCGCACGCCGTTGCACAAGTGATAGGCAAAGGCCCATGTCCAGCCAATCAGCAGTATCTGCAGCAGGGGCATAGCCAGAAATGATCGATAGGCCGCGAAGGCCGCGCTTCCGTCCGCCAGCGTCAGCAGCCCGCCCAGCAGCAGCAGCGTACCCACGGCAAGCGCGATGCCGGTCGCGCGATGCAGGATCGAGGAGACCATCTGCACTTGCCAGCGATAAATACCGAGGTGCGGAGAAAGCGGGCGTCGCAAATGATCCATGGCGGGTTCCTGGCGAGGGATCGATTGAGTGCAGACTTAAAGAACAGATCAAAAATCGATGCAGCGGCCGTTCTTCTCCCAATCGCCGTAACGCGTGGGATCCAGCGGCGGGCGCGACACAGGGGGGGCTGACGATGGGGTCTGCGGCGGCGAGGGCTTGCCGTGAAGATCGGGCTCGGGCGCAGTTGCAGAACGTGGCGGATGGGAGTCAGACATAAATTTCAAGAGACAAGGATATAACCTTGCCCCACCTTGGCTCAAGCTCAAGCGTGAATTTTCGCGCTATCCGTGCATGCAAAACGTGTTTTCCGAAGCGCCACGCGAGGCTGCGGTTCTGCATTTGCAGGGCGCCGATGCCGAGCGTTTCACGCACGCGCAATTCGCCTCGGACGTGCGTGCGCTGCCAGTGCAGCGCTGGCAATGGAGCGCATGGCTCGATGCACAGGGTCGCGTGCATGCACTGCTGCAACTGGCACGCATCGCGGACACGCACTTCCTCGCGCTGCTGCGTGGCGGTGATGCACACGCATTGGCCACTGCACTCGGCCGTTTCCTGTTGCGCGACAAGCTGCGACTGACGGCACAGCAGATGCGATTACTGCCCGGCGCAGCGCTCGCCATGAACGAAGTGCAGTTGCAGGAACACGCGATTGTCCTGGGCATGGACACGTACAGTTGGATGCTGAGCGATGCGCAGGCCGGATCCGCGCCGCCGTCCAACACCACTGAGGATGCGCCGCGCGCAACTGTCTGGCTGCACGAACTGCGCGCCGGCTGGCCGTGGTTACCCGATGCCGCGCTGGATGCGCTGTTGCCGCCTGCGCTGGGGCTGGAACATCTCGGCGCCGTGCGCTTCGACAAGGGCTGCTATCCCGGGCAGGAAATCGCCGCGCGCCTGCACTTTCGCGGCGGCAACAAGCGCGAATTGGTGCGCCTGCGTGGCACCACACACGCAATCGAAGAACTGTTGCGCACCACGCCCGAGGCGTTGCAAGTTTTGCTCATGCACCGCGACCGTGCCGACGACAGCATCGAGATGCTCGGCGTCTTGAACACCAGCAGCGCTGCTGCAAGCGCCTACACAGCGCTGATCGTCGCGCGCTATCCGGCCTGACGCGCAGCGCGCGCAAGCGCGGCGTGCGCGTCAGGCACAACCCTCGAAACTGAACGAGATCACCTGGGCACTTGCGCAAGACCCGCGCGATCCGTACCTTGCGCCAGCCTTTCCGGGACAGCGGCATCACAGCCGCGGTCCTGCGCGCGGCGATCCGGAAGCTCCGCATCGCAGCGTGCATGGCCTGCATAAGGCCACCGACACGCCCGCCTGCATCACGCAGGCGTCGGGCGCGGCGCCCAAGGCGCCCCCGACACTCGGCCGCACCCGCTGGTGCTGGCCTGTACCCCATGTGCGACACCGCGACTGAACGCGATGCCGTTGACGGAAGCCCGGGACGAGCGGGCTTCCTCCCCATGCGTGCGCCGCAATCACGGGCGCCCACCAAGGAGTCGTGCGATGAAACTCGCCTGGTTGTTGTGGATGGCGTCGTGGATGGCGCCCGTTGCGCCGCATCTGGCCAGCCAGACTTGTCTGGCGACCACGGTGTATCTGGAAGCCCGTGGCGAACCGCAAATCGGTCAGGCCGCGGTCGCCGAAGTTGCCTTGCGTCGTCGCGAGATGGGGCTATGGGGCAAGCATGTGTGCGAGGTCGTCACCGCACCGAAGCAGTTCGCGCCGAGCCTGGTGCCACCCGGCACGTCGCTGGACAACCTGCAGTCGTGGCAACTCGCATGGAATATCGCCGGCGAGGCGCTGCACACGTGGTCGCTACCGCGCGACAAGCGTCGCTACGTGGTGCCGCACGCGATGAGTTTTTACAGCGCGGATATTCCGGCACCGTCCTGGGCCACGGGATCACCGCTGGCGGTGATCGGCGACCACCGTTTCTACGCGGTGAATTGAGCCACCGAGAGAGACGCCACGCCCAGCGCAGCGTTGCGGCATGAGCGGATCACGCGGCGCGTGATCCGCGCGCATGCGGTTCAGTGCTCGCCGCGCCAACGCGGATACACGCGACCGTCGTGGATGACCACCGCATCGCCAGGGCGCACATTCGGATATTGGCGCTGGATCAAGCTCACGTCGCGACCATCACTCATGCGCATCCAGATGCGCCATGCCGGCACCTGATTGCCGTTCTGCTGCGACATGGCGTTGCCCACCGCGCCACCGGCCACCGCACCGACGATCGTCGTCGCGGCGCGTCCGCGTCCATGCCCCAACTGATTGCCCAACGCACCGCCGATCACCGCCCCCAGCACGGTGCCCAGCGTGCTGTCGTTCTTTTCGACGTAGACCTGCTCGACGTGCTGCACCACGCCGCAATCCGCGCACACTTGCCCTTGCGCGTAGCCCTGCGGACCGTAGCCATTGCGGTAAGGCTGCTGCGCGCAACCGGCCAGGCCCACACCCAGCGCTGCGACCATCATCAGGCTTGCCACTGTTTGCATACGCACACGCATGATCGACTCCTCGAACACTTGACCGGGGTATCGCAGCCTGCGCGCGCCGTGCGCGCCTACCGTCCCCTCACCGAATTGCAGCAATGCCTGACTGAATCCAAGCTTAGAGGATGACATGCGTGGCGCCCTGCCGCACCTGTCACGCATGTCCATCACGTCGCGGCACGTATGGCTGTGCAAAGTGTCTTATCGTCGCGCCATGCCGCGCCTGATCGACAGCCACAGCCATCTTGATGCCCGCGAATTCGACGCTGATCGCGCGCACGTGCTGACGCGCGCCACCGCCGCAGGGGTGATCGCGCAGATCGTGCCGGCAATCACCGCCGCGAGCTGGCCCGCACTGCGTGTACTGTGCGCCGCGCAGCCGTCGCTGCATCCGGCCTATGGCTTGCACCCGATGTTTCTCGCCGCGCACGAACCACGGCATCTGGATGCGCTCGAAGTGCTGCTCGCCAGTGGCGCGCATTGCGTGGCCGTGGGCGAATGCGGACTGGACTATTTCATGCCCGGTCTCGACCGCGCACGACAGCAGTTTTTTTTCGATGCGCAACTCGCCATCGCCGTGCAGCGACATCTGCCGGTGATCGTGCATGCACGTCGCGCGCTGGATGCCGTGCTCGCCAGCCTGCGTCGCCACCCCGGTCTGCGCGGCGTGGTGCACAGCTTCTCCGGCAGCGCGCAGCAAGCGGCGCAACTGTGGGATCGCGGCTTCATGCTCGGCATCGGCGGTCCGGTGACCCATGCACGCGCGCAACGCCTGCGTGGCATCGTCGCGCGCATGCCGCTGCAGTACCTGCTGCTGGAAACCGACAGCCCCGATCAACCCGACAACGACTGGCGCGGACAGCGCAACGAACCGGCGCGCCTGCCGCGCATCCTTGAGGAAATCGCCGCGCTGCGCGGACAAGACCCGGAAGAACTCGCCGCCGCCACGCGTGACAACGCCTGCCGTCTGTTCGGCTTGTCCAGCGATCCGCGCTGAGCACCGCACTTGACGACACGTCAACACAATGTTGAAAATTATTTCACCAGTGAAATTTAGGCCGGTGAATCAATGGCGTTGCTCACCGAATTCTCTACCATCCACAACGGTATTGGAGGTGTGTGTAAGCCGGAACCCCAGAAAATTCTGTCACGCCATGGGACAGGCACTCCCATTGCGTGTGGTTTAAGCTCTCGTACTCGTCCATCGGCGGATTCTCCTCTCGTGTGCTTGGCGGCTCACAAGCTGCAGTTTCACCGATGGACTCCAGCAAACGTCAAATTTCTACTGCCTCTCCGGGAGCCGGGGGAACTCCCTATTGGTTAACAGCTTCTTCTTGCTGATCATCGTTGTGGCATACCCCGTGCGGCCGGCCACCCTACTCTCGCGAGCGTTTCGATCAGCGTGGTGCGCTGGACGCCGGAATTGCGCCCCACAGCCGCCTTGGACATGCCGTGCTTCCAGCGCGGCGATGACTGCCTCCAGCTTCTCACCGGTGATCGCAGGAGGCCGGCCGCCATGTCGGCCGTGCCGTTTGGCGGCAGCAAGCCCGGCAATTGCCCTTTCTCGGGTCAGGACACGTTCATACTGTGCGAGCGCGCCGAACACGTGGAACAGCAGTTCACCCGATTGCGTTGTGGTGTCCATGCCTTCGGTCAAAGATCGGAACGCGACATGTCGCTCACGCAACGTATTGACGATGGTCAGCAGCTACGACAGCGATCGGCCGAGCCGATCCAGCTTCCAGACAACCAGCACGCCGCCAGATTGAACGAACGCCAGCACCAAGGCCAGGCCAGCGCGATCATCCTTGGCGCCAGATGCGCGATCCTCGAACAGGTTGGGCGCAGCGACGCCAGCGGCCAGCAGCGCATCGTGCTGTACGCAGGGCCTTTTGTTGATCGGGGTCGAAGAATACGCGCACGTAGACGACAAGCATGTGCGGAAAACCAGCGGCTCAATAATTTTCCTATGCTATACCATAGCCGTATCGTTTTCCGCGCAATATTTCGCGGCGTGTACGAACGATTTTGGCGACTGAACGGCGCCTGTCGTAAAGCAGCTGTCCCCCGACAATCCGGGTATGCGTGACGGAATTTTCTGAGGTTCCGGCTTACACTCCCTAGCTGGAAATCCTACGCAAGCAGGGCCGCCGACCGGCCGCACGTCTTGGCCCAATCTTTTCAGATGGTAAAGCTCCGCAGCCCACGCTGGAATAACAGTACCCCTCGTGAATAGTTACACGATAATTACGTGATAAACATCAGTCGTCAAATCGGGACTCCTGGCACTTGATGCAGTCTTCCGCGCACATCTGGCCCATCGTGGAGTGATAACAGATGCTGGGTGTTAACCGGATAAACAAGGTAGAATTCATGATGAAAAGAAATATTCCGAAGCATATTGGATTCATCCCGGATGGGAACCGCCGATGGGCCACAAGTCAAGGCCTACGGAAAGAAGCTGGATATGCTCACGGCGTGAACCCTGGGCTACTGCTGTTCGAGAGATGCAAAGAGTATGGAATCAGCGAAGTGTCTATCTACGGGTTTACCCAGGACAACACTAAGCGTGTCGCAATCCAGACGGTGGCATTCAGAGAGGCATGCGTTAAATTTGCCTTTGAAATTGCACGGCGCGGCGCGGCGTTACTTGTTGTCGGTGATGAGACATCGGTACAATTTCCCGATGAATTAAGGGAATTCCGGCAGCGCCACGGTTCTGGGATGAAAGTGAATTTTCTTGTCAACTATGGCTGGGAATGGGATTTGGCTGGCCTTGTTTGTGGCTGCCTGCGCTCAAGTGACGTTTCACGCATAGATCTGATCGTGCGTTGGGGAGGAGGGCGGAGACTAAGTGGTTTTCTTCCCGTTCAATCTGTATATGCGGATTTCTATATCAGAGATGAATATTGGCCTGATTTTGATATAAAACATATAGATACAGCGCTCGATTGGTATAACAAGCAGGACAGAACACTTGGAGGCTAAGTAATACCACATTAATCGCTTCTTACGCAATGACTTGACATGACTGGCATAATTCTTCTAGGGATGGTCTGAACAAGTCGCCAGCAAGTGTCCCGTCGTCGACTTGAGCGTTATGCACGTGCCAGGCGCACCGCAACACTCCATTTTGCACGTCCCGATGTCGACTTCACCGTTCTCTGCCTGCCGCG
>NZ_JBTSRB010000016.1:0-59307 GCF_054637675.1 Metallibacterium sp. | reverse complement strand
ACCCCGGATGCGGTGTACTTCACTCGGGCCACCGGCTCTGCCGTAGGCCGCCTGAGCAGAGCCAACACGCATCTCAACCCGCAGCCGATCCACTTAAACAACCCAGGATCGTGTTCAAACAAGCGGAATCACTATCTATGCGCGCTTTCATTTGTTGCTCCAACACGGAACTGAATTTTCGTCTGGGGCGGGCGCCAGCAAAAGTTGAGAAAGACCCGTGTGTGTTGGCACCACAAAGCCGCCAGTGGCTGAATCAGACCCTGTGCGAGCAATCGGTCACGGTCGCCCAGCTCAAACGTTGAGCGTCAGCTTCGGGTCGCGCCCGCCCCTCAATCGATCCCCAGCTTCTTGAGCTTGTAACGCAACGCGCGGAAGGTGATGCCCAGCTCGCGCGCGGCGGCGGTCTTGTTGTAGCGGGTTTTCTGCAGGGTCTGCATGATCTTTTCGCGTTCGAGGCCGGTGACCATGTCGTCCAGCGATTGCGGGCCGGGGGCGGCGGGCGTGGCGTTGGGGTCGATCGCGGCGCTGGCAGTGCCGCCATGGGTCGATGCACCTGTGGCGGGCATCAGCATCAGGTCGCTGCGCTCGATGCTGCCGTTGTCGCACAAGGCCACGGCGCGCTCGAGGATGTTTTCCAGCTCGCGCACGTTGCCGGGGAAGCCGTAATCCAGCAGTGCCTTCAGCGCCTCGGGCTGCAGCCGCGGCGGCGCATCCATGCCGTTGTCGGCGGCGAGGCGTTCGAGGATGCGCGCGGTCAGGCGCGGTACGTCCTCGCGGCGCTCGCGCAACGGCGGCACGCGCAGCTCGATCACGTTGATGCGATAGAACAAGTCCTGGCGGAACTGGCCGCGCTCGACCAGCCGCGCCAGATCCTTGTGCGTGGCCGAGAGGATGCGCACGTCCACTGGAATCTCGGCGTGCGCGCCGATCGGGCGCACGGCTTTTTCCTGGATCACGCGCAGCAGCTTGACCTGCATGTGCATGGGCAGATCGGCCACCTCGTCGAGGAACAGCGTGCCGCCGTGGGCGGCCTGGAACAGGCCTTCCTTGTCGACGTTGGCGCCGGTGAAGCTGCCTTTCTTGTGGCCGAAGAATTCACTTTCCATCAATTCGCCGGGAATCGCGCCGCAGTTGACCGGCACGAACGGGCCGCCGCCGCGCGGGCCTTGCTCGTGGATCAGACGCGCGACCAGCTCCTTGCCCACGCCGGACTCACCCGAGATGTACACCGGCGCCTGATTGCGCGCGAGCTTGCCGATGGTGGCGCGCACCAGTTCGATGGCGGACGAGATACCGACCAGACGGCTGGCGGAGCCGGCATTGCTGCTGGCGGCATCGGCACTGGTGGCGCCGTTCTCGCCCTGTTCGCGGCGCTGCTGGCCGAGGCGCAGCGCGGTTTGCACCAGGCGCCGCAACATGTTGATGTCGACCGGCTTGGAGACGAAATCGAAGGCACCGGCCTTGAGCGCGTTGACCGCGGCATCGACGTTGCCATAGGCGGTGATCATCGCCACCGGCATTTCGGCGTATTCAGCCGAGATCAGTTCCAGCAGTTCCTGCCCGGAGCCATCCGGCAGGCGCATGTCGGTGAAGCACAGGTCGTAGCGGTGCTCGGACAGCAGGCGTTTGGCGTCGCCGACGCTGCCCGCGGAATCGACCAGCAGATTCATGCGCCCAAGGGTGATGGTCAGCAGTTCGCGAATGTCGCGCTCGTCGTCCACCACCAGTACGGTTTGTTTGCTCATGTCCCGATCCCTGCCTGCGACGGTTGCTGCGGCTGAGAGTAACGCCGCAGCGCTGTCCGGCAAAGGTTCATGCCGACGCGGCCATGCGTACCGAGGCACCAAGGCTGATGCGGAAGCAACTGCCGCCGCCCGGCACCGGCACGTATTCCAGCGTGGCCTGGTTGGCGTCGCACATCTGCCGCGCCAGATACAGACCCAGCCCGGTGCCCATCTCGTGCGTGGTGAAAAACGGCTCGAAGATTTGCGCCGCGACCTTGGGCGGGATGCCGGGACCGCGATCGACTACCTCCAGCAGCGGCGGACCCTGCTCGGTGGCGTTGCGCGCGATCACCATCACCCGCGCTGGCTCGCCGGGCATGCGTCCGTAGCGCAGCGCGTTCTGTACCAGATTCCATACCACCTGCTGCAGGTGCTGCGGATCGACCAGCGCCTCCACCGCGCGGGCCTGGGTGATCGCGCGCAGGCTGTCATTGCCGATGTCGTTGGACTCGGAGTATTCCTCGACGAAGCGCAACACCCAGTCGTTGAGATCCAGCATCTCCGGGCGCGAGCGGTCGCGGCGCGAGAGCTGCAAGATGTTCTCGACGATATCGTTCAGGCGCACGCAATGGTTGTTGATGATCTCGACCATGCGCGTGTCCTCGGCGTTGAGGTCGGGCGACTCGGCCAGCAGTTGCGCCGAGTAGCGGATCGCCGCCAGCGGGTTGCGGATCTCGTGCGCGATCGAAGCCGACAAGCGCCCCAGCGAGCTCAGCGTCATCTCCTCGGCACGCCGTGATACCAGGGACGTGTCGTCGAGAAAGATCAGCGTGTGCGAGTCGTCGTTGGCAGCCAGGCGCGTGAAGCGCGGCACCACCTCGGGCACGCCCTCGGCCAGCGCCACGGCGGTTTCGTCCATGCGTCCCAGATTGCGCCAGTGGTACAGGCGCCGCGACAACTCCGGCGCCAAGCTGCCGAGATCGCGCTGCTCGCTGCCGGGGCTGCCCAGCAGCAGCCACGCGGACTCGTTCATCTGATGAATATGGTTGCCGGCATCCACCAGCAGCACGCCGGTTTTCATGCGCTTGATGATCAGCTCGTTGACCTGCGCGAGGTTGGCCAGATCCAGCCCGCGGCGTTCGGCCAGTGCCTCGCTGGCGCGCATCTGCCGGCCCAGGGTGTGGTTGAGCCAGGCCGCGGCGATGTAGGTGAAGGCGAACAGCAGCGCCTCCAGCAGCAGGCGCACCGGGCTGTTCTGCGCGAACACGTCGAAAATGCTGAGCAGCATCAGCGCACCGCTGGCCGCGCCGGACAGGGTGAACGCGGCGCGCAGCGAGAGCAGCGCCGCCGCCGCGCTGAGGTTGACGATCAGCAGCCCGGCGATGCCGGTGTGGGCATCGGGGATGGCGATGATCATCAGCAATGCCGCGAGCACGTCGATGCCGACCATCACCGGCAACTGCGCGCGCAGGCGCGGCAGCGCGCGTCGCGTGTTCAGCAGCATGGCCACGGCGAGGACCACGTAGACCACCGAAACCCAGCGCGCCAGCGACGGCAGTTGCGGCTGCACCAGATCGCCCAGCCACGGACTGAACGCGAGCCCGATGTAGGTGCTGGCCTGCAGCACGCGGTACAAATTGGTGAAGTACAGCTCGCGGCGCACGATCTCGCCGGCGGACAGATGCGGGTTGGTGTCGTGTGCAGCCGCCACGCGCGAATCCTCGTACAGGTCGATGGGTCGGACCGACGTTCGCCAAGCTGTGCGCGGATTGCGCATTGCGATAATTGACGCAAAGCGACCGAGGTTGCTCTTGGCGTCCCGCCCCGATTGACGCGGCCGCAGTATAGGCGAAGCACCGCGCGCCGCGCGCTGGCGCCGTGGCACGCGAGGTGTGGCGCCCGCGCTCAGGCCGCCGAGCAGACGCGCGCGCAACGCGCAACTTTGCCTCGCACGCCGATAAGGTCGAAAATAAGCGGCTTTCCGCGGCCGTGGCGCCCAGCGCCGATGTCATTGCGCCGCGTTCCCTTCCCCCCGCAGTCCTCGAGGTCGTGCATGAATTTCCACGAATATCAGGCCAAAGAATTGTTCGCCGAGTACGGCATCGCCGTGCCCGCGGGCAAGGTCGCCAACACGCCCGATCTGGCGGTCGATGCCGCCAAGGCGCTGGGCGCCGGTCCCTGGATGGTCAAGGCGCAGATCCACGCCGGTGGCCGCGGCAAGTCCGGCGGTGTCAAGTTTTGCAAGACCCACGCCGAGGTCAGGGCCGCGGCGGCCGGCATGCTCGGCACGCGCATGGCCACGTATCAGTCGGCCGGGCGTGCGCTGCCGGTGCACGAGGTGCTGGTGACCGATGCCGGCGACATCCGCAAGGAGCTGTATCTGTCGATCCTGGTCGATCGCGGCAGCAAGGCGGTGGCGTTCATCGCCTCCAGCCGCGGCGGCGTGGACATCGAGCAGGTGGCGCGCGAAACCCCCGAGGACATCCACACCGTGACCGTGGATTTCATCCAGGGCCTGCAGCCCTACCAGTGCCGCAAGCTGGGCTTCGCCATGGGCCTCGACGCCAAGCAGATCGGCCAGCTCGGCAAGATCATGCTGGGCCTGTACAAGCTGTTCAACGAGCAGGATCTGGCGCTGATCGAGCTCAACCCGCTGGCGATCGTCGCCAATGGCGACCTGATGGCGCTGGACGGCAAGGTCAACTCCGACGACAACGCCGAGTTCCGCCATCCGCGCCTGGCCGCGATGCGCGACAAGACCCAGGAAGACCCGACCGAGGCCGAGGCCCTGGAGAACAACCTCAACTACGTGACCATGGACGGCAACATCGGCTGCATGGTCAATGGCGCGGGGCTGGCCATGGCCACCATGGACGTGATCAAGCTGGCCGGCGCCGAGCCGGCCAACTTCCTCGACGTCGGCGGCGGCGCCACCAAGGAGCGCGTGACCGAGGCGTTCAAGCTGATCCTCAGCTCGGACAAGGTCAAGGCGATCCTGGTCAACATCTTCGGCGGCATCGTGCGCTGCGATTTGATCGCCGAGGGCATCATCGCCGCGGTGAAAGAAGTCGGCCTGAAGATTCCGGTGGTGGTGCGCCTGCAGGGTACCAACGTCGAGCAGGGCCGCGCACTGCTGGCCAATTCGGGGCTGAAGATCACCCCCGCCGACGACCTCAACGACGCCGCGCGCAAAGCCGTCGCGGCGATCGCCGCCTGATCATTCCTATCGCCGAGGCCAGGATGGTCGAGTCCCGGGCTGCGCAGGGATGCGCGCCGACCCGGGATCCAAACCCACAAGAGAATTCATCATGTCCGTGCTCGTACACAAAAACACCAGGGTGATCTGCCAGGGCTTCACCGGCCAGCAGGGCACTTTCCATTCGCAGCAGGCGCTGGATTACGGCACCCGATTGGTCGGCGGCATCACCCCCGGCAAGGGCGGCAGCGAACACCTCGGCCTGCCCGTGTTCAACACCATGCAGGACGCGGTGGACCGCACCGGCGCCGACGCCAGCATGATCTTCGTGCCGCCGCCGTTCGCGGCCGACGCCATCCTCGAGGCCGCCGACGCCGGCATCAAGGTGATCGTGGCCATCACCGAGGGCATCCCGGTGCTGGACATGCTGCGCGTCAAGAACGCGCTTACCCACAGCTACCCCGGCACGGTGCTGATCGGGCCCAACTGCCCCGGCATCATCACCCCCGGCGAGTGCAAGATCGGCATCATGCCCGGTCACATCCACCAGCCCGGCAAGGTTGGCATCGTGTCGCGCTCCGGCACGCTCACCTACGAAGCCGTGTTCCAGACCACGCAGGCCGGCCTCGGCCAGAGCACTTGCATCGGCATCGGCGGCGATCCGATCAACGGTCTCAACTTCATCGACTGCTTGAAGCTATTCCAGGACGACGCGCAGACCGAGGGCATCATCATGGTCGGCGAGATCGGCGGCAGCGCCGAGGAAGAAGCCGCCGAATTCATCGCCGAGTACGTGCGCAAGCCGGTGGTGGCGTTCATCGCCGGCGCCTCGGCCCCGGCCGGCAAGCGCATGGGCCACGCTGGCGCCATCATCTCCGGCGGCAAGGGCACTGCCGCGGCCAAGTTCGCCGCGCTGGAAAAAGCCGGTGTGACCACGGTGAAATCACCGGCTGATCTGGGCAAGACGCTGGCGCAGCGCATGCGCAAGTAAACCGCCCCGGCCAACCCGCGAGTTCGCCGACCGGTGATGCTCGAGCAGAAGCACGCACGGGCCGGGATTTCCCGGCCCGTCGCGTTTCAGCCGCATGCGCGGCTAGCCATCATCGGCGAAGCGATAGCCGACGCCGATCTCGGTCAGCAGCCAGCGCGGCCGCGCTGGATCGTCCTCGATCTTGGCGCGCAGCGCGCGCATGTAGATGCGCAGGTAGTGCGGCGACTCGACGTGTGCAGGCCCCCATACCTCGCGCAGCAACTGGCGGTGTGTCAGCACCTTGCCACGCTGGCTGGCGAGCGCCAGCAGCAACTGGTACTCGCGTGGAGTCAGATGCACGTCGGTGCCCTGCTTCAACACGCGCCGTGCGGCGGCATCGATCAGCAGACTGCCGGCCTCGATGCGCCCACTGGCATCGCCCGAGCGTTGTCCGGCGAGGTGACGCAGAGCCACGCGCAAGCGCGCCAGCAGTTCCTCGATGCCGAACGGCTTGGTCAGGTAATCGTCGGCACCGCAATCCAGCGCCGCCACTTTGTCGTGCTCCTGCGTACGCGCCGACAGCACCAGGATCGGGCGCGTGTACCACTCGCGCAGCCGGTTGATCAGATCCAGCCCGGCCAGATCGGGCAAGCCGAGATCGAGAATGACCAGGTCAGGCTGGCGCATGGTGACCTGACGCAGGCCCTCGGCGGCGGTCGCGGCCTCGTGCGGCGCGTAGCCGTGGATTTCCAGCGCCGCCACCAGAAAACGCCGGATCTGCGGGTCATCCTCGATCAACACGATGCTGGCCAGGGGCTCAGTCACCGCCGGGTTGCTCCGCGCGGTGCAGCGGCAGGGTGAATGCGAATTCGGCGCCGCCTCCGGCGCGCGCCTGCGCGTTGATCTGACCGCCATGCGCGAGGACGATGGCGCGCGCGATGCTGAGACCCAGCCCGAAGCCGCTTTGCGCATCCTCGGCGCGCCCGCGCTGGAATTTCTCGAACAGACGCTGCGCGTCCCCCGCGGGCAGCCCCGGGCCGCGGTCGCGCACCGCGACGTGCAGCCAGTCGGCGTCGGCCTGCGCGGCGACTTCGATGGCGCTGCTGGCGGGCGTGTGCTTGATCGCGTTTTCGATGAGGTTGATCAGCAGTTGGCCGATCAGCGTCTCGTCGCCCGGAAACAGCGGCAGATCCGGCGCCAGATCGATGCGCAGCGGGCGCTGACCCAGCGCGCCGTGCAACTGCGCCAGGGCCGCGCCGATCAGCTCGTCGATGGCCAGCCATTCGCGCTTGAGCCGCGGTCCACCGGCGTCGAAGCGGCTGAGGTCGAGCAGATTTCCGCTCAGTCGGTGCAGGCGCTCGGCCTCGGCCAACAGGCTTTGCAGCAGCGTGCGCCGGTGCGCCTCGTCGATGCCCGCGGGCGCATCCGACAACAGCGTGGTGGCGGCGCCGATGATGGTCGCCAGGGGGGTGCGGAAATCGTGCGAGATCGAGCTCAGCATGGCGTTGCGCAGGCGCTCGGACTCGATCTCGATGCCGGCATTGCGCGCGGTCGTGGCCAGTTCCACGCGCTCGATGGCGATGGCTGCCTGATTGACCATCGCATCGAGCGCGTGCATCTGCTCCGGCACCTGCAACTGGCGCGGCTCGCGCGGGCGCAGTCCGAGCACGCCGATGCAGCGCTGCAGGGCCTTCAGCGGCAGATACACGGCATCGGCGCTGGCCAGCGTATCGGTGCCAAGACCGGCGTTGCGCTGGTGATCGTAAGCCCACTGCGCGATACCGAGATCGTTGCCGGGCACTGGAAACCAGGTTTGTCCCGGCGGTGGCGCGTGCCCGCGCGTACAGAAAAAATCCGCATCCCGCAGGTGGCCCGTGGCATCCGGAAACAATACAGCGGCCTGGCCGCCAACGGCTCTGAGGATGTGCCGACGCAGCACTTCGACCAGGCTCTCGCGCGAACGTTCACGCGCCAGCTCGCTGCTCAGCGCATTGAGTGAGCGCATGCGCCGCTCGCGGTGTCGCGCCACCGCGGCGCGACGTCGGCTCTGCGCGGTCAGATTGCTGATCGTCAGACCCACCGTGAGCATCACCACGAAGGTCAGCAGGTACTGCGTATCCGATACCGCGAACGAGAAATACGGCTCGACGAACAGGAAATCGAACAGCACGACGCTGGTCACGGCAGCCAGCACCGAAGGACCGCGCCCGTAGCGCGCCGCCACCCAGACCACGGCGAGCAGGTAAATCATCACCAGGTTGGTCGGCCCGAGCACGCGGAACAGCGCCGCGCATAGCACCGTCGCCAGCAGCACGGCGACCAGTCCCTTGATGTAGGCGGGACGGCGGCTGCTGCGTCGCGGCAGGCGTGGCATGGCGGCGACCGCCGCGCCCGGTTCGCTGGTGGTGACCAGCACGTCGATATCGCCGCTGCCGCGAATCAGCGCATCGACCAGGCTGGGGCGCAGGCGATCGCGCCAGCGCGTGCGCATCGGCTTGCCGACGATGATCTTGCTGACATTGCGCCGCCGCGCGAAATTCAGCAGTTCCTCCGCCACGTGTTCGCCGCTGAGGTTGTCGGTCTGCGCGCCCAGGCTCTCGGCCAGCTTGAGCGTGCGCAGCACGCGATCGCGCGCGGCTTGCGGCAGATGCTGCAACTGCGGTGTTTCCACGTACACGGCAAGCCATTCGCCGTGCAGCGAGTTGGACAGCCTCCGCGCGCGGCGCACGAGTTGTTCCGAGAGCGCATCCGGACCGACGCACACCAGCACGCGCTCACCCGCTGCCCAGGTGCCGGTGATGGCGTGGTGCTCGCGATATTCGCGCATCGCCGCATCGACGCGATCGGCGGTCGCGCGCAGCGCGAGCTGGCGCAGGGCGATCAGGTTGCCCTTGCGGAAGAACGCATCGACCGCGTGCCGCGCCTTCTCCGGCAGGTACACCTTGCCTTCGTGCAGGCGCTCGATCAGGTCATCCGGCGGCAGATCGATCAGCTCGACTTCGTCGGCGCTCTCGAACACGCTGTCGGGCACGGTTTCGCGCACGCGCACGCCAGTGATCTGCGCAACCACGTCGTTGAGGCTTTCCACGTGCTGCACGTTGACCGTGGTGTAGACATCGATGCCGGCATCGAGCAACTCCACCACGTCTTGCCAGCGCTTGGCGTGACGCGCGCCGGCGTGGTTGGTGTGCGCCAGCTCATCGACCAGCAGCAGCGCGGGACGGCGCAGCAGCGCGGCATCGAGATCGAACTCCGCGAGCGTGATGCCGCGATGCTGCAGCCGTTGCGGCGGCAGGATTTGCAGGCCTTCGAGCAACGCCTCGGTTTCCGCGCGGCCGTGCAGCTCGATATAGCCGACGACCACGTCGATGCCCACGGCGGCCTGCTTGCGCGCGGCTTCGAGCATGGCATAGGACTTGCCGACACCCGCCGACGCGCCGAAAAATATCTTCAGGCGACCGCGCGCCGCTGCGCTGGCCTCGCGCTGCACGCGCTGCAGAAGTGCGTCGGGATCGGGGCGCGCATCGGTGTGCTCGGCGGCCATGCGTCAGCTTTGGCGGTTTCGATGGCGCCCATGGTGGACGCACGCGTGCTGTGGCGCCAGTCAAGCACGTGGCTCAGCACCGCGACCAAAATCCGTCGAGGCGTAGATCCAGCTCCAGCACGTTGCCCCGCGGCTCGCCCGGCACGCCACATTGGCGCGCATGCGCCGAGCCCCGGATCATCGCCTGCACGACCGCTGGCGACAGGTGGCGCGCGAGCTGGTACTGCGCCGCGGCCGGGGTGATGTCGGGGTCAAGCCCGCTGGCCGATGTGGTGACCAGATCCACCGGGATCGCACCGCGCTGGCCCGGATCGGCGGCCTGCAGCGCGGCAATGCGTTGCTCGATCGCACTGCGCAGCGCCGGATTGGTCGGACCCAGATTGGAGCCCGAGGGCGCATCGGCGTCGTACGGGTAGGGCGCGGTGGCGATGGCCGACTGCAGAAATACCGCGGCCCGGTGGAAGTCTGGCCGATGAGCCGCGATTCGAGCACCTTGCCGTCGCGCACGAAACTCGTCGGATTCGGATTGGCGGCGAGCAGTCCCGTCATGCCCGGCGTGCTCATCGCAGTGGGTGCCGCAGGTGCACCGCTTGTCATCGATTGCGCAAACACGCTGCTCGCGGGCAGCAAGACAAGAGCCAGCGCAGCGGTCAGGTGTTTCTGGCGCAATGCTGAAGAAACGGTGTCCATCGCGGAATTCCTACTCCGTTGTTTGCAAGCACCGAAGCCTGATGGCACGCGACCGATGCGGGTGCTCGGTGCCGGCGCACTACAATGCGGCTCTGCGCGTGCGCCACCACAAGCCGTGGATTACCGCTGCAGCGCACACTTCCATCACGGATCGAACATCCATGGCGAAATTGCGTTTGGCGCTGGCCCAGCATGATTTTCCCGTCGGCGCCATTGCCGCCAACGCCGCGCACATGCGCGCACTGGCGACGCGGGCGCGGGCGCGCGATGCGCAACTGGTGGTTTTTCCAGAACTGGCCTTGTGCGGCTATCCGCCCGAGGATTTGCTGCTGCGCCCCAGCTTTCTTGCCGCCGGCACGCGCGCCTTGCAGCAGCTCGCCGCCGAGCTGCCCGCGGGCATCGCCGCCGTGGTCGGCCATGCCGAGCCCGGGGGCGAGGTGTTCAACGCCGCCAGCCTGCTGCGCGGCGGACACGTCGAACGGACCTATCGCAAGCAACTGCTGCCCAACTACGCGGTGTTCGACGAGAAGCGCTACTTTCGTGCCGGGCACGACAGCGTGGTGCTGGATCTGGATGGCGCGCGCGTCGGCGTGCTGATCTGCGAGGACATCTGGCACGCCGCGCCGGCAGCCGCGGCGCGCGCGTCCGGCGCCGAGCTGCTGCTGGTGATCAACGCCTCGCCCTACGATTGCGCGCACGCCGCGCAGCGCGAGCGCGTGCTGGCGCTGCGCGCGCGCGAGAACGCGATGGCCATCGCCTACCTCAATCTGGTCGGCGGTCAGGACGACTTGCTGTTCGATGGCGGCGCGCTGCTGGTGCAGGCCGATGGCGGCATCGCCGCGCGCGCGCCGGCTTTTGTCGATGCGCTGCTGCTGGCCGAGTACGATTCGGCGACGCGCAGTCTGCGCGCGCTGGATTGGCCGGCGCCGCAATACGAAGACCTCGCCGTGCTCTACGCCGGGCTGGTGCGCGGTGTGCGCGATTACGTGCGCAAGAACGGTTTCAGCGATGTACTGCTGGGCTTGTCCGGCGGCATCGATTCGGCGCTGACGCTGGCGCTGGCGGTGGATGCGCTGGGCGCCGAACGCGTGCGCGGCTATCGTTTGCCCTCGCGCTACACCTCGGCGCTGTCCGGGCGCGAGGCCGAGGCGCAGGCGCGCGCGCTGGGCGTGGTTTGCGCCGAGCTGCCCATCGAGCCCGGTTTCAACGCGCTGTTGCACACGCTGGCGCCCGAGTTCGCCGGCCGCGTGCCGGATCTGACCGAGGAAAACCTGCAATCGCGCATCCGCGGCGTGCTGCTGATGGCATTGTCCAACAAGCTCGGCGCGCTGCTGTTGTCCACCGGCAACAAGAGCGAGCTGGCAGTGGGTTACGCAACGCTGTACGGCGACATGTGCGGGGCGTATGCGCCGCTCAAGGACGTGTACAAGACCACGGTGTATGCGTTGGCGCGCTGGCGCAATTCATCGGGACCGGGGACCGGGGACCGGCGACCGGGGCAGAGCCGCGGCGAGGTCATACCAAGCGCGGTGATCGAGCGCGCGCCTTCAGCGGAATTGCGCGCGGATCAGATCGATCAGGACTCGCTGCCGCCGTATGACCTGCTCGATGCAATTCTCGAGCGCTTCATCGAGGGCGAGCAGTCGCAGGCCGAGATCGTTGCCGCAGGCTTCGATGCTGAAACCGTGCGCCGCGTGGCGCGCATGGTATTGGTCAACGAGTTCAAGCGCCGCCAGGCGGCGCCGGGGCCGAAGGTGTCCACGCGCGCCTTCGGCCGCGAGCGGCGCTACCCGATTACTTCCGGCTGGCGACCTTGACCCCGGAGTCGGTCACGCCGAAGCCGCCCTGGAACGGAACCAAACGCCACAAATCCGAACTGTAGTGTGGCCAGCTATTGGGGTGCTTGAAGTACGGGTGATCCGGGTAATTGAGCTTGAGCACGGCCAGTGTCTGATCGGCCAGCTTGGTGTCGTCGAGGTGCTTGTAGCTCTGCACCATCAGCGCCAGCGCATCGCCGGTCTGCGGTGCCTGCTGGTAGTGATCGAGCACATACTTGGCGCGGTTCAGCGAGGCGATGTAGGCCTGACGCTCGTAGTAGTAGAAGGCGATGTTCATCTCGAACTGCGCCAGTCCGTTGCGCAGCCAGATCATGCGCTGGCGCGCGTCCTGCGCGTAGATACTGGTCGGATAGCGCTGCAGCAGCAGGCTGAAATCATCGAAGGACTGCACCGCGTAGCCCTGGTCGCGCTTGCTGCGGTTGACCGGAAAAATGCGCGAGAGCATGCCGCCGGAGCGGTTGAAATTGATCAGCCCGCGCAGGTAGTAGGCGTAGGCGATGTCGTTCGAGGCCGGGTAGGTCTTGATGAAACGATTGACCGTGGCGTAGGCGTCGTCGGGCTGGCCGTTCTTGAACTGCGCGTAGGCCAGGTTGATCTGCGCGCGCTCGGTGTAGGGTCCGTAGGGGAAGCGCGTGATCAGCTTGTCGTATAGCTGCTTGGCAGCGCCATAGTTGTCGTTCTTCAGCGCGGTCGTGGCGCGGTTGTACAGCGCCTCGACCGTCATCGTGTCGAGATTCTCGCGTGTGCCATGAAACAATGAGCACGCCGGCAGGGCCAGCACCAATGCAAGCAACACAAACAGCCGGATGGAGCGCATGAAGACAATCCGCAAGCGTGACAAAGCGCCAAGTGTAACGGAAAGCCGCCTGAGCCTTGCATTAAGCACGCGTGGCGTGATCAACCGGCCGGGGGTGCCCGAATGAGCGCGGCGCTGGCCGCGATCGTGCCGCTGGACGCGGCGGGACGACGCCTTGACCAGATCCTGGCCGAGCTGTTCCCCGACTATTCGCGCGCGCGCCTCAGCGACTGGATCCGCGGCGGTCGCGTGCGCGTGGACGGCGGCGATTGCAGCCCCAGCCAGCGCCTGCACGGCGGCGAGCGCATCGTGCTCGAACCCGAGCTGGAGCAGGCCGTGCCGGCCGCGCCGGAGGCGATTGCGCTGGATCTGCTGCACGTCGATGCCGATCTGCTGGTGCTGAACAAACCGGCCGGGCTGGTCGTGCATCCCGGTGCCGGGGTGTCTTCCGGCACGTTGCAGAACGCGCTGCTGCATTTCGATGCCAGTCTCGGCACGCTGCCCCGCGCCGGCATCGTGCACCGGCTGGACAAGGACACCTCGGGCCTGATGCTGGTGGCGCGCTCGCTGCGCGCGCACACCGCGTTGACACAGATGATCGCGGCGCGCGCGGTGCGGCGGCAGTACCTCGCCCTGGTGCGTGGCGAAGTGATTGCTGGCGGCGCCGTGGATGCGTCGCTGGGCCGGCATCCTGCCGATCGCCTGCGTCAGGCGGTGCGCGATGATGGTCGCCCGGCGCGCACCCATTACCGCGTGCGCGAGCGTCTGCGCGGCCACACACTGCTGCAATGCACGCTGGAAAGCGGGCGCACGCACCAGATTCGCGTGCACATGGCGCATATCGGTCATGCGCTGATCGGCGACCCGCTGTACGGCGGCGGCCTGCGTCTGCCGCCGGCCGCCACGCCGGAACTCATCGTGGCCCTGCGCGCGTTCCAGCGTCAGGCGCTGCACGCCGAGCGTCTGGCCTTCGTGCATCCCTTCAGTGCCGAGGCGCTGGAATTCAGCGCGCCGCTGCCGGACGATTTCGCCACGCTGCTGGATGTGTTACGGCGCGAGTTCGCGGCCGCGCGCGCATGAGCACGAGTGACTTGCCCGGGGACGATGCGCGCGCACTCATCGCTGGCACGCGGCGCACCGATATGTGGCGCGCGACCCGCGTTGCGGAATCCAGCCTCGCACCCGACTGGCCGGCGCCGCCCGGCGTACGCGCGCTGACCACGCTGCGCGGACCGCACGGCGACTCGCGGGGCGCCTACGCGCATTTCAATCTGGGCGCGCGCGCCGGTGATGATCCCGCCAACGTCGACAACAACCGCTTCGATCTGGTTGCTGGCGCGGCGTTGCCGTCGCGGCCATACTGGCTGCATCAAGTCCACGGCACGCGCGTGCTGCGCGTGGATCGGTCGGCGCGCGCGCGCGCGCGCCGCGACAAGGTTCCCGACGAGCCTGAAGCCGATGCCGCGGTCACCACCGCGGCCGATGTGGTGCTGGTGATCCTCAGCGCCGACTGCCTGCCGGTGCTCATCGCCGCGCGCGACGGCAGCAGCGTCGCCGCCGCGCACGCCGGCTGGCGCGGCCTCGCCGCCGGCGTGCTGGAAGCCACCGTCGCCGCGGTGCGCACATCACCCGTCGAGCTGGTGGCCTGGATCGGACCCGGTATCGGCGCTGATTCTTATGAGGTGGATGCGCGCGTGCACGCCGCTTTCGTCGATGCCGACGCCGATGCCGCGCACGCCTTCCGTGCCACAAGGACCGGCCACTGGCTGTGCGATCTGCCCGCGCTGGCACGCATGCGCCTGCAGCGCGCCGGCGTCGCCGCCGTGCATGGCGGCGGTTACGACACTTTCCGCGACGCGCGCTTCTATTCCTATCGCCGCGACGGTGCCAGCAGCGGGCGCATGGCCACGCTGATATGGCGCGGATGGGAGCCGGTAGTGGGTAGTGGGTAACTGGGAGCCGGGAGCCGGGAGCCGGGAGCCGGTAGCCGGTAGCCGGTAGCCAGAACTTTTTGGATCATCGAGTACGGCCCTTCCATCGAGGTGCTGGTTCGGCAGCTTGAAGCGGGCGATTTCGAGTAGCGCCGGTGACCTTGGTGGCAAACAGGCGATGCACGACACGAAATCTTCCGTTCCCGCCCGTGATGTAGGACTTCCCTGACGCGCTGTAGGCCGCGACTGACGCGCGGTGATCCTTGAGCCTACACGCCGATCCGCGCACCGAACGCCGTTGCCGTGTTGCGCATTCAACACGTTGCGCGCCGCCCGCTCGAAACAGTCGCCCTGCTTGCGCAATCGTATCCATCTGTAAGCTGCGTGGACTTCGAGCCTGTGGTACCTCACGGCGCGCATAGCCGCATGCGCAGGGGTATGGAATGGGTGCAGCCGCCAACGCCGCGGGAAGGGAGGGGACCGGCAGCCTGTTCCGGGCCGAGGCGGTGCGTGCGCATCAGGATGCCTGGCTGGGCGACATCCATCTGGCCACGCCGCCGCGGCGCTGGATCGTCGTCGGCACCGCGCTGATCCTGACCGGCGCCATCGTCGCCTATCTGTTCCTGGGTCAGTACACGCGCCGCGCCACGGTGCCCGGCACCTTGGTGCCGACTTCCGGCTTGCTCAATGTCACCGCGTTGCAAAGCGGCGTGGTGCGCCGGCTGGCGGTGCATCTTGGCCAGCACGTGCAGGCCGGGCAGCCCTTGCTAGACATCGACGGCGCGCTGGGCAGCACCGCCATGGGCTCCGAGGCGGCGGTTGAGATCGCGCAGTTGCAGGCGCAGCAGCTCAAGCTGCAAGCCGATCTCATCGATCAGCAGGGTTTGTTGCTGGATCAGACCGACGCGCTGCGCGGCCGCATCGCGGCGCTGGGCGCGCAGCGTAGCGAGGTCATCGGCGAGATCGCGCTGGAGCGGGAATCGGTGCACAGCCTCGGTACCTTGCTGGCCAAGATCCGGCCGCTGGGCAAGGAGGGCTACGTCTCGGCGCTGGAGATCCAGCAGCAGCAACTGGCCGATCTCAATGCGCGCTCGCAACTGAAATCGCTGATCAGCCAGCGCGAGGCGCTGGGCGAGCAGATCGGCGATGCCGGCGCGCAGTTGGCGCAATTGCCGCTGCAGGCCGCCAGCCAGCGCCACGCAACGCAGAACCAACTGGCACAGAACCGCGCCACGCTGGCCCAGGCCGAGACCCAGCAAGCGCTGGTGCTGCGCGCGCCCGAGGCCGGCGTGGTCTCGGCGCTGGTGATCAAGCCGGGCATGTCGGTGGCCAGCGGCGAAACCCTGCTCAGCATCGTGCCGCAGGGCGCGCACCTGCTGGCGCAATTGCTGGTGCCCAGTTCGGCCGTGGGCTTCGTGCATCGCGGCGAGACCGTGCTGTTGCGCTATCAGGCGTTTCCGTACCAGAAGTATGGTCTGCGCCATGGGCGCGTGACCGAGGTCTCGCGCAGCGCGCTGGATCCGACCGAAGCCGCGGCGCTGCTCGGCCAGCCGGTGAAGGTCTCGTTCTACCGCGTGCTGGTGGCGCTGCGCCGGCAGCGCGTGCGCGCCTACGGCCACCTCGAACCGCTCAAGGCCGGCATGGTGCTGACCGCCAACGTGATGCTGGACCAGCGCCCGCTGATCGACTGGATCTTCGAGCCCTTATTGGGCATGAAGCAGCGCATCGACGCCGAGGGCAAGGCGTGAGCGCCGTACCGGATGTGCAACCCGCAGCCGTACGCCCCGACCCCCGGCGCCGTGGCGGGGGGCGATGCCGGCACCTTCGGCGCGGCCCCGCGCTATGAGCTCCCGCGCACGCCGCTGAACTTCAGTTGCAGCAATCGGCGCCTGCCGGTGATCCTGCAGAGCGAGGCCGCCGAGTGCGGCTTGGCGTGTTTGGCGATGGTCGCCAATTACCACGGTTTCGAGACCGATCTGGCGGCCTTGCGCCGGCGCTTCTCGCTGTCGCTGAAGGGCGCCACCCTGAACCGCCTGATCGAGATGGCGCAGGCGCTGGGCTTGCAGGGCCGGCCGCTGCGCCTGGAACTGGACGAGCTCGACCAGCTCAAGCGCCCGTGCATCCTGCACTGGGGCTTGAACCACTTCGTGGTTCTCAAATCAGCGCGCGGCCGCGCACTGGTGATTCACGACCCGGCGCAGGGCGAGCGCACGGTCGCGCGCGAGGAGGCCAGCCGGCAGTTCACCGGCGTGGCGCTGGAGCTGAGCCCGACGCCCAACTTCCGCAAGGCGCGCGAGGTGGACCCGTTCAACTGGCGCGCGCTGATGGGGCGCGTCCACGGCCTCAAGTCGGCGCTGAGCGAGGTCATGGTGCTGGCGCTGCTACTGGAGATCCTGGCGCTGCTCAGTCCGCTGTTCACGCAGACCATCATCGATCAGGTGCTGGCCGATGGCGATCACAGCCTGCTGACCGTGCTGGGCATCGGTTTCGTGCTGATGCTGCTGGTGCAGACGGCGGTCAGCGCCCTGCGCAGTTGGACGGTGATGCGCTTTGGCACCAGCTTGCACCTGGCCTGGGCCGGCAACGTGTTCAGTCACCTGCTGCGCTTGCCCGAGGAGTACTTCGGCAAGCGTCACCTGGGCGATATCGTCTCGCGCTTCAGCGCGGTGCACGCCATCCAGCACACACTGACCACGCGCGTGGTCGAGGTGCTGCTCGATGGCTTGATGGCCACGCTGACGCTGGTGGTGATGCTGGTCTACAGCTTCAAGCTGACCGGCATCGTGCTGGCGGCCTTTCTGCTGTACGTGCTGATCCGCGCCTTGTCGTACCGGGTGCAGTTCGAGGCCACCAGCCAGCAGGTGGTGTCCTCGGCCAAACAGCAGTCGCGCTTTCTGGAGGCGGTGCGCGGCTCGACCACGATCCGCCTGCACAACCAGTCGGCGGCGCAATCCGCGCGTTACATGAACGCCACCACCGACACGCTCAACCGCGGCCTCGTGGTGCAGCGCCTCAATCTGATCTTCGGCTCCTGCAGCCAGTTGATCTTCGGCCTGGAGAACACGGCCGTGTACTGGGTGGGCGCGCTGCTGGCGCTCAGCGGCAGCTTCAGCGCCGGCATGCTGATCGCCTTCACCATGTACTGCGGCATGTTCACCAGCCGTGCGTCCAGCCTGGTGGACTATGCCGTGCAGGTGAAGATGCTGCGCCTGCAGGGCCAGCGCCTGGCCGACATCGTGCTGACGCCGCCCGAGCGCCACGTCGAGACGAACTACGCCGGCCCGTTGCCGGAGCCCTCGATCCAGGTGCGCAACCTGGGCTTTCGCTATGCCGAGGGCGAAGCGTGGATCGTGCGGCATCTGAACCTGGATATCGCGGCGGGCGAATCCGTCGCGATCGTCGGCCCTTCCGGCATGGGCAAGAGCACCCTGGCCAAGCTGCTGCTGGGCCTGCTGGAGCCGCAGGAAGGCGAGATTCACATCGGCGGCATCGAGCTGAAACGCCTGGGCAAGCGCGCTTACCGCGCGATGCTGGGCGCGGTCCTGCAGGACGACACCCTGTTTGCTGGCAGCATCGCCGACAACATCAGCTTCTTCGACCCCGAGGCGACGCCGCTGCGCATCGAGGCCGCGGCGCGCCTGGCGCACATCCACGACGACATCGTGGCGATGCCGATGGGCTATCACAGTCTGGTCGGCGACATGGGCTCGACCCTGTCCGGTGGCCAGCGCCAGCGCGTGATCCTGGCGCGCGCCTTGTACCGGCGCCCGAAGATCCTGGTGCTGGACGAGGCCACCAGCCATCTGGACATCGCCACCGAGCGCGCGGTGAACGCCGCGATCCAGCGCCTGCGGATCACCCGCATCGTGCTCGCGCACCGCGCCGAGACCATCGCCAGCGCGCAGCGCGTGATCGACCTATCCAAGCTCAGGGAACCGGCCGGCACACCGCCGACGGGACAACGTGAACCGCCTTGCGGCCCTGACGCAAGGCACAACCAAGGAGAAGTATGATGCGTGAGTTAACCTACCAAGAATCGCGGGCCGTGGGTGGTGGACTAACGAAGCAAAAAGGCAGTGGCCATTATAGCAGTGGTGGTAGCACTGGCAGTGGTGGCAGCACTGGCGGTGGCGGTGGCGGCTATCAATTTGGAATTAGCTTGCCCGGCAGCGGTGGCGGCGCTGGCACACCCGCATTCGAAGGCTCATTTGGGACCGGTAACATGACATCAGGAATCATGGGCGCACTTGGTCAAATGGGGTTTGGATCAGCACTCGCGTGCGGTGCTGGCATTAGCGTGTTGGTAGGTACCGACGGGGCGGTTGCACTGATTGGTGGGGGCCTTGAAGCAAGTTATACATGTGCGCAGTTTTCTGGGACCCCACTCGCGGGGATTCTTGCAGACTATGTCGCATCGCCAATGTTAGGCGAACAAGCACTTGAGGAATATCTCATGGCGCATCCATAGACAACCCCAATGTGATTCTGTATTGGGAAATACTTCGATCCGAACTCAGCGTTACACTGAGTTCGGATTTTCAAACCATTAACTTGAGGTTAAGAGCATGAAACTACCAATTATAGATACACCGATATGGTTTAAAATCACAATGGTTGCCATTCTTGTTTTGTTAGCCTTTTTCAAGGTTAGATCAAATAACGCTGATGTTTTTGTAATAGGTAGTCTGTTGGCGATTGCTTCACTTAACCTTGAGCAGTCGTTGCGCAGCAAAAAAGCCAAGCTGTTAAATCAGCACAAGACTGACAACTAGCAGCCTGTCGGACTTTCTCACCCGCCCCATTTAGAATGGCGCACCTTCCCGGAAGCATCAGCGCATGAGCCGATTTCGACCGATTGACCGTGCGACCGACTACCTGCTGCCGCCGTCGGTGCAGGACTGGCTGCCGGAGTCGCACTTGGCACGGTATGTGGTGGATGTGCAAGCTCCATAAAATGGAACTTGCCCCTATTGGCCGGCTCCACGGCAACCGTGCGTATAAGCATTTGCATCATCCTATCGAAAGACCGGGAGTGCATTCATGAAAACGAGCAACGTAACAAAGGGCTTCTGGTTTCTTTTTGCCGCTGCATTTTTCTTTTGTCCGGCAACCCAAGCTCAAGACGTATCATCGATCATAACCTCGAACGTGCGCTTCCGCGAATCCTGGGATGGACAGATGATGGCATTTACAGATGGCAGTGCCGTCGAAATTCTAAATCCCGGTTTTAAGATGAAGATACCTGAGTGGAAATTGGGTACCAAGCTCGAAATCCTGTTCAATCTCACGCAGGGCGTGAGAGTTTTCAACCCAAAAACACATCAAACGTTCCAGGTCCTTGAACTCTACAACCGGCCGCATCCGGTCGATTTATGGCTGCGCCGGTGCGAAGAGAAAAATATGTCAAACATTAATGCTGAAGGGTGTCAATCTCAAGCTCAAACTATGTGGGATCAATTGATCCTATTTGATTACAGATTGGTGTCACGCTACGAGCCGTCAGATACAATACTCGCTGGATTTAAGAAGAACTTGTTTGCGAACAAGCAGGACTGGCTTGCATACCGGCGCTCTTTTTCAAGAGTTGTGGGCAGCTCATTCAAAATATGGGGCACTGCCTGGCCCATTTATGCGGGCGATGTATATATAAATATGCTTCGGAACCAGGATCGCATCGTTCTGTCTCTGTTAGGCACGGCGATGCCATTCAGTCTGGACAGTTCACTTCGCTCCCCCGGGGTTCCCAACTTGCGCTAGAGATCGCGCAATATGGCCCTGTGCTCAGTGTTTCGCTTAGGACGCCACTCAATTTGGTGGGTGAGCGTTTGTCCCGCACTTGAAAAGTCGCCAAGGAAATCCTAATAAAATGAATTTTCCGGTAGTTCGGTTCACTGCAAGCGGGGCGCTTGTAGTCGTAGCCTTCGCTGGCGCGCTCGTGATGAGCGCTGCTGTGCTCGCCCATGCAAGTTCCAACGCTGCGGACTCCGCTTGTGCGGCAGGTGCCGCAGCAGACGCGTATCCTGCAAACGCCGTGCCGGGACCGTATGCATTGGAGCGCGGTATGCGGGTGTTGAGGCACAAACACCTGCGTGATGCTGTGGGTCGCTTCAAAGTGGCGGCATCCTGGGGTTCGAAGATCGCCGAGTACAACCTCGGCTTGATGTATTGGAATGGCGATGGCGTACGAAAAGACTACGCGAAAGCCGTCGCTTGGCTGGCGCTTGCCGATCAGCGACACAATAGCGCCAAGATCGATGGGTCTCTGCAGTATGCCTATGCCAAGCTCACACTAGCAGAGCGCAAGCAAGCCGATGCGGATTTCGGCGCCATGGTGGACACCTACGGCGACGCAGTGGCACTGAAACGCGCGCGAGCCGCATGGCGACGTGCCGCGCGATCAGCGACGGGATCGCGTGTCGGCGCGGGTGGAGACCTGAGCGGTGACGCGGGGATTCGCGAGTCCGAATTGCACTGCAATCCCTATTGGCCTTATCCGCTGAAAGAGGATCTTGCCGGTCACAGCAAACATCAAAAGTCCGGGAGCTGAGGTGGCAGACTGCTGCTTGAGGCTCTATGACGTTTCAACAGTCATGTGCCAAGCGCTCCAACTCTGGGGCGTGGAGCACTTCCGGTTCCTCGTCTCGTCGTTTCCTGTGGAAGCGGTGGTCTGAGGGGTTGAGCGGAGCGGCGAAGTTCGGCACGCTGTGTCGATGGACAACACGCTCTTCTCGCAAGCTTTGGGCCTGACCGCGCCGTGGCGCGTCAGCGACATCGACTTCCGCCCTCAGGAAGCCGCCATCCACTTCCGGGTGGTCTGCGATGCGCAGCGCTGGCCGTGTCTTCGCGGTCGGTGGTCGCGCGCTAGTCGCGCGCTAAACACGCTGTTCCCACATCGCCGCGCTGGAAACACCACCTGCTTGAAACCACGTGTCCAACACCGAGCGATTCCATCAGGCAATCTGACGGAAGCGACCGTTCCAACACTCAAATCTGGTAGCCAGAACTTTTTGCGTGGCTCGCGGTTTTTCCCCGGGTTCCGAGTCCCGCTCAGCCCGTCTGCTGCGTGCGCGGGCGCTGCAGCAGGGTGCCAAAGCGTTGGCGGATGGCGGTCTCGATGCCGGCGGCATCCAGTCCGGCCTCGGCCAGCAGTTGCTCGCGGCTGGCGTGTTCCTGGAAGTGATCCGGCAGACCCAGTTGCAGCAGCGGCACGGCCAGCGCCTGCGCGGCCAGCCACTCGGCCACGCCACTGCCGGCGCCACCGGCGATCACGTTGTCCTCGATGCTGACCAGTCCCGCGTGGCTGCGCGTCAGCGCAACCAGCAACGCGGTATCCAGCGGCTTGACGAAGCGCATGTTCACCAGCGTCAGATCCAGCGCCTCGGCCACGCGCGCGGCCTCGGCCAACGGCGCGCCGAATACCAGTAGCGCCAGCGTGTGGCCGTGACGGCGCACTTCGGCCTTGCCGATCGGCACGGTGGCCAAGTCGCTGCCTGCCGCCACCCCGGTGCCACTGCCACGCGGATAACGCACCAGCGCCGGGCCAGCGTGGCGGAATCCGGTGCTGAGCAGCAGCCGGCATTCGCGCTCGTCGCCGGGCGCCATGATCAGCAGCCCCGGCACGCAGCGCAGGAAGCTCAGGTCGAGATTGCCGGCGTGCGTGGGGCCATCGGGGCCGACCACGCCAGCGCGATCCACGGCGAACAGCACCGGCAGTTTTTGCAGCGCCACGTCGTGCACCAACTGGTCGTAGGCGCGCTGCAGGAAGCTGGAATAAATCGCCACCACCGGCTTGGCGCCCTCGCAGGCCATGCCCGCGGCCAGCGTCACCGCGTGCTGCTCGGCGATGCCGACATCGAAATAGCGCGCCGGATATTCCTTCGAGAAACGCACCAGACCGGAGCCCTCGCGCATCGCCGGAGTGATGCCCAGCAGACGCGTATCGGCGACGGCCATGTCGCATAGCCAGTCGCCGAACACGTCGGTATAGGTGGCCTTGCCCGGCGCCTTGGGTTGCACGCCGCGCGCCGGATCGAACGGGCCGACCGCGTGGTATTCGATCTGTGCCTGCTCGGCCGGCGCGTAGCCCTTGCCCTTGGTGGTGATCACGTGCAGCAACTGCGGGCCGCGCAGCTCGCGCACGGTGCGCAGCGAGTGCAGCAGTTGCGGCAGGTCGTGGCCGTCGATCGGACCGGTGTAGTGGAAGCCCAGTTCCTCGAACAGCGTCGAGGGCACGAACATGCCCTTGGCGTGCTCCTCCCAGCGTTTGGCGAAGCGCGCCATCAGGCCGCGCCTGGGCATGGCGCGCTTGGCGCGCTCGCGCAACGCGTTCAGGCGTCGGCTGATCATCAGGCGCGACAGCATCTTGGTCAGCGCGCCGACGTTCTCGCTGATCGACATGCCGTTGTCGTTGAGCACCACCAGCAGGTCGGGTTCGATATCGCCGCCGTGATTCAAGGCTTCGTAGGCCATGCCCGCGGTCAGCGCGCCATCGCCGATCACCGCCACCACGCGCCGCGCGTCACCCCGGCGCTGCGCCGCCAGCGCCATGCCCAGCGCGGCGGAAATCGAGGTGGACGAATGCCCCACGCCGAAGGCGTCGTAGAGGCTCTCGGCGCGCTTCGGGAACGGCGCCAGTCCGTCCTTTTTCTTGATGCTGGTGATGCGCTCGGCGCGGCCGGTGAGGATCTTGTGCGGATAGCCCTGGTGGCCCACGTCCCAGATCAGCCGATCCTCGGGCGTGGCATACAGGTAATGCAGCGCCACGGTCAGTTCGACCACGCCGAGGTTGGCGCCGAAGTGCCCCCCCGAACTGGCCACCGAGGCGATCAGGAACTGGCGCAGCTCCTCGGCGATGGCTGGCAGTTCGGTTTCTGGGAACTGGCGCAGGTCGGCCGGCGAGCCAATGCGCGTCAGGCGCGGGTAGGTGGCAGCATCCATAGGCGGCTATTGTTGTGCCGCGCGGCGGCAGCGGCAAGTGAACGGGTAATCGTGGTACGCGGAACGATGGTGCATTTGGGCATTGCCTGGATGCTTGGGCCTGCGGCCTCAGCATGACAAAAGGGTGTCATGCCGAGCGTGGCGAAGCATCTCGGGGGCACGGGGGCACACGTCGCAACCTGTGGCGTCCGAATGTGCCTGCGCCACAACCAGCACTTGTGCTTGTTGCGCATCAACGCCGCCAGCGCAGATCGATATGGCGTGTCCTGTGCTGCGCCGCGCGCATGCGTTGGCCGTGCGCGGCCAGAATGTCGCCGCGGGTGAGCATGCCGAGCACGCGCTGCGGGTCGTCCGCGTCCACCACCACCAGGCGCCCGACATCGGCGGCGACCATGTGATCGGCGGCCTCGCGCAGACTGTGATCCTCGTGCACCAGCAGCGGCGCGCGGCGGATCAGGGTGTCGAGGGTGGCGCTCGCGGGAGCCTGCGCATCCAGCAGATCGCGACGCGTCAGCACACCCAGCAAATGCGCGTGCGTATCCAGCACCGGATACCCCTGATGCTGGGCAGGCGCGCCGCCCTCGCGCAGCCACGCGCGCAACTCGGCGATGGTCTGCTCAGCGCGCAGACTCACCACCTCGCGGCTGCACGCATCGCGCACCAGCATCTGATCGAGATCATCCGCGCTGTAATCGGCGGGCACGCGCAGGCCGCGGCGCGCGAGTTTCTCGGTCATGATCGTGGTACGCATGAGCAGACCGGAGAGCAGATACGCGGTGATACAGCCAGCCAGCAACGGCAGCAAGACGTGCGGCTGCTGCGTGGTCTCGAAAGCAAAAATCACCGAAGTCAGCACCGCGCGCGAAGCGCCGGCAAACAGCGCGGCCATACCCACCACCGCGGCGATACGCGGATCCAGATGCAGCCACGGCAGCCAGTGCGCGGCGGCCAGCCCGAGCAGGCCGCCCAGCGCGCCGCCGATGGTGAACAGCGGCGCCAGCGTGCCGCCCGAGGTGCCGCTGCCCAGCGCGATCGCCCACGAGGCGAACTTGAGCACGCACAGCGTCAGCAGCGTGGCCACGCCCAGCGTGCCGGTGACGATCGCGGCGATGTTGGCGTAGCCCACGCCCAGGGTCAGCGGTGCGAACCAGCCGATCACGCCGACGGCGACACCGCCCAGCGCCGGCCACCACATCCAGTGCAGCGGCAGTTTCTCGAACAAATCCTCGACGACATACGTGGCGCGGGTCACGCCGATGCTCACCAGCCCCACCACGAGGCCCAGCACGGCGCAGGTTGCCAGCGCCGCCAGCCCCTGCGTGGCGATGCCCGGCATGGGGAACATCGGCGCGCTGCCTTCCAGTACGAAACGCAATCCGGTGGCGCTGATCGCCGCCAGCGTGACCGGGATCAGCGAGCGCGCGCGGCGCTCGAACAGCAGCAGCTCGATCGCCATCAGCACCGCCGCGAACGGCGCCGCGAACACCGCCGCCATGCCGCCCGCCGCGCCCGCCGCCAGCAGCGTCTTGCGCTCGTCGGCGGTGACGTGCAGCAGTTGTCCGCTCAAGGAGCCCAACGCGCCACCGGTGGCGATGATCGGACCTTCCGCGCCGAACGGCCCGCCGGTGCCGATGGCGATCGCCGAGGACACCGGTTTCAGCCAGGTCACGCGCGGCGCGATGCGACTTTCGTTGAGCAGCACTTGTTCCATGGCCTCGGGAATGCCGTGACCACGGATCGCGCGCGAGCCGTAGCGCGCCATCGCGCCCACGATCAGCCCGCCGATGACCGGCACCACGATCACCCACAGCCCGAGGTGATTGCCCGCCGGACTGACGAAGCTGGTGTTCACGCGCCCGTAGAAGGCGAGATTGGTGATCAACCCGATGAGCATGGTCAGCGCGCGCGCGACCACGGCCGCGGCCAGCCCCAGCACGATCGCCAGCGCGCTGATCCACAGCACGCGCGGTTGCAGCGGCGCGCTGGGGCGCGGCAGCTGCGCGGCGCGCGCGGCGTGGTCGGTCGCGTGGCTCATGCGTGCGGGACTCCGTCGGGGAAGCGCGCGAGGCTACGCGGATGCGGCTCTGGTAGCTGGCTGGAAAATGAACAGAAGTATGGGGCAACACCAGTGTGGCTCAGCGCGGCGTGTGCTCGTCGTGATCCTGATGCTCGCGCCAGGCGCGCAGCGCGTCGCGCAGGGTCAGCGTCTGGCGTTCGAAGCGCTGGCAGGCGCGGCAGGTGAGGATATGCACGCGCACGGCCAGGCGTTCGCCGAAGGACAGCGCGCGGTCCTCGCGGGCCAGCAGCAATCCGCTGATGTCGCGGCAGCTGTTGGGAATTTTCATCGCGGCTGCGCTCCAAACCAGTTTGATTGCAGGCACTCGCGCAGGCGCAGGCGCGCGCGATGCAGCTGGATCCACAGATTGGTCGGCGCGATGCCGAGTTCCTGACAAATCGCGTGGCTGTCGATCTCCAGCCACTCGCGCATCAGAAACACGCGGCCTTGCCGGTTGGGCAGGTGTTCCAGGCAGGCCTCGAGCACGGCGAAGAACTGATCGCGCAGCAGTTCGCTGCAAGGATCGGCCCAGCGCTCCGGCGTCTCGCGGAAATGACCATCGCGCTTGTACAGCAGCTCGTCGAGATCCTCCTCGCCGTCGTCATTGGCATCCGCTGCGGTCGGCTCGCGCACGTGCTGGCGCAACTGGTCGAGCACCTTGTGCTTGAGGATACCGACGATCCAGGTCTTCAGTTGCGAGGCACCGTTGAAACGCTGCGCGCCCTGCAGCACCGCGAGCACGGTTTCCGACACCGCGTCCTCGGCCCATGCGTGGTTGCGCAACTGCAGTTGCGCCAGACGCAGCAGGGTCGGGCGCAGCGCCGCGATGCGGCGGCCCAGCTCCAGCGGATCGATACTGGCCTGCGGCGCGGTGTTCATGGCGCGGTGGCTGCCATGGGGCGGATCGTGTGCATGGGCGGTGCAAGGAATCCGGCGCGGGCCGCGACTAAGGCGCAATGACGCATTCTTTCACCAAGCGTGCAGTTTGAGGAACTGCCCCAGAACAAGGATGTTGCGCCGCGACGTGCATGCGCGCGCGTGCCGCGCTAGAAGCGGCATGACTGGACGGTGCCAATTTGCTTGCAAACCTCGACGGAACGACTGGTTTTGCAATTTGATCGAGTGCCGGGCCAGCAGCGGCCACATGACCGCCATCAACTCATCGGGCTTTCATCTTTTTGATCGAGGGCATCCATCATGAACAAGCATCAGCTTCTCAGCATCGCGGCGGCGTCCGTGATCGCTGCCGGCGGCTTGGCTGCCATACCTGCAGCGCACGCCGCGACCATGGAAAAGTGCTTCGGCATCGCCACCGCAGGCCACAACGACTGTGCCGGCATCTCCGGCCTGCACTCCTGCAAGGGGCAGGCCACGGCCTATTACATCCCGGGCGACTTCCGCGTGGTACCCACCGGTACCTGTGAAAAAATGGGTGGGGTGAACATGGCGCAAGCCAAGGCGATCATGAATAAAACGTCCAAGGTCGTCGCGTTCGAGGCCAAGGTACAAGAGAAAGCCAAAGGCTGAGCATCGGTCACTCCGGGTTGCGCGTGCCATTCCAAACGGCGCCGCCACGGCCTAAGGAGTGAGCGGTGTTGTCACGCTGCGGGGGCCGGCAAGGCCCGGTTCCGTCGCTGCGCGGGAGAATTCGCATGCTGATCGAATCCACGGCGCGCGCCGGCATCGGCCTGCGCCAGCCGCATTACCGCGAGTTCTGTGCGCGCCGGCCCGCGGTCGGTTTCGTCGAGGTGCATTCCGAGAATTTCTTCAATCCGCATGACGCCGCGACGCAGGTGCTGGCCGCGGTGCGCACCGAGTACGCCGTGAGCCTGCACGGCGTGGGACTGGCGCTGGGCTCGGCCTGTGGGCTGGACGATGAGCATCTGGATCGCTTGACTGCGCTGGTCGCGCGCACCGATCCGCTGCGCGTGTCGGATCACGCCTGTTTCGCGCGCGCGCCCTGGGCCGGGCGTGGCATGGTGCACGCCAACGACTTGCTGCCGGTGGCGTTCACGCGCGGCTCGCTGGCGGTGTTCGTCGCCAACGTGCAGCATGTGCAGGAGCGCCTGCGGCGCCCGATCCTGGTGGAAAACCTGAGCGCGTATCTGGATTTCGCCGAGCGTGATTTCAGCGAGCCTGAATTCTTCGCCGAGCTGGCGCGGCGCAGCGGCTGCGGCCTGCTGCTGGATGTGAACAATCTGATGGTCAACGCGCTCAATGCCGGCGCGGACGATGCGCAGGCGGCCGTGTGCGCGTGGCTGGACGAACTGGCGCGCCGCGCGCCGCCCGATCTGGTCGGCGAAATCCATCTCGCTGGGCACAGCCGCCAGCACGAACTGGTCATCGACGATCACTCGTGCGTGGTCTCGGCGCCGGTGTGGAGTGCCTATGCGCATGCGCTGCGCTGTTTCGGCCCGCGGCCCACGCTGATCGAATGGGACACCAGCCTGCCGACACTCGACGTGCTGCTGGGCGAGGCCGCGCACGCGCAGGACTTGCTTGATGCCGAGGCGCGCGCGCGCCGGGCGGACAACGCCATGCGCGCAGCGCACGCCGCGGCGGAGTGCGCGTCATGACCGCGCGCCACGCGCACGCTGCGGCGCATGGCGCCAGCAACCCCGTCACGCAGCGCGAAGCCGTGCGCCAGCAGGCATTGCTGCGCGTGCTGTTCGCCGCGCAGCCGGCGTCCGCGCCACTGCCCGAGCTGGGTGTGCTTGAGCACGATCAGCGCTGGAGCGCGGGCCTGGCGGCGTATCGCGGCAACGGGCTGGAGCACGCCGTCGCCGCGCTGCGCGCGCAATTCCCCACCGTGTTGGCGATGCTGGGCGAGACGCCGTTCGATGCGCTGTGCGCGCGCTACTGGTATGCGTACCCGCCGCAACAGGGTGATCTGGCGCGCATCGGTGCCGAGTTCCCCGCGTGCATCGCCGCGCAGGACGAGCTGCAACCCTGGCCGTGGTTGGCGGACAGCGCGCGTCTCGATCGCGCGCGCTGGGAAGTGCTGTTCGAGGCGCCATCGCACCTCGCCGCGCAGGATTTGCAGCGCCTAGCCGAGTGTGATCCGGCGTGCTTGCAACTGTGCCTCGCGCCGGGCACGCGCCTGCTGGAGACACGCTGGCCGGTGTTCCGTCTATGGCAGTTGCATCAGGCGCCAGACATCGACGGCGACACGCTGCGCGCCGCGCTGCGACAGCCCGCCGCGCCGCTGTGGATCTGGCGCGCGGACATGCAGGCGCAGTGTCGCGAACTATCCGCGAATGAAGCCGACTGGCTGCGCGCGCTCGCGACCGGCACGCGCCTCGATCAGGCGCTGAATGCCGCGGCGGCGGACTTCGATGTCGCTGCGTGGCTGCAAGCCGCCGTGCGGAACGGCTGGATCGATGGCGTGCGTGCGTGGCCCGAGGCCGATGCCGCACGCACATGATCCGCAGCGGAGATCATTCGCGACACGGCTGCATCGGCGGTTTCTGCTGGACGTGATCTCGATACCGCGCACCGCGCGGGGCGCGGGTTGAAACGCATCCACGGATAATTGCAAACGCTGGAGCGCGGCTCAGCGTTGCAATCGCACGTACCCTCGCTCAGCCCTTGCGCCGCTTCTTCGGCAGGTGCCCGACCAGAAATTCCATCTGGTCGGCGAGGATGTTGCGGTTGGACAGGATCAGGTGCTCGACCCAGCTCGGACGGTAGGGCACGGCGAGCAGCGGCATGGACGCCTGCTGCGGGGTGCGGCTGCCCTTGCGCAGGTTGCAGGCCACGCAGGCGGTGACGACGTTTTCCCACGCGTCGCGGCCGCCGCGCGAGGTGGGGATGACGTGATCGCGGGTCAGTTCGCCGCGCTGGCCGTGGCTGCCGCAGTACAGACAAATATGGCGGTCGCGCGCGAACAGCGCGGCGTTGGTCAGCGCAGGCGATGGATCGAGCGCGTGGCTGCGGCAGTGGCCGGTGCTGGCGACGATGGGGTGCAACTCGATGATGCTCTGCCGTCCCGAGGCGCGGTTGTGGCCGCCGTGCACGGTGAGACAGGGCGTGCCCAGCGTCCACGCCACGGCATCGCGCACGTACAGACACACCGCATCCTGCCAACTGATCCAGTCGAGGATGCGCCCGCCGGCGTCCAGTGCCAGTACGCGCGTGCCCGCCGAGGGGCTTGGAATGTCGCCCCAAACACCGCCTGGAACATCGGCGCGCAGGTCGATGACCTCGTGCATGCCTTCCTCCGTCGCTTGGACAACACCGGCGACGTGCAGGCGCACGCCGCATCCGCGGCAGGATAAGCCAAGCGCGTGACAAACGGGTAATGCGTAAGGAGAGGTTATTGCGGCGTGATGCAGTGCGCGTCAGCGCGCGCTGGCCAGGCGACGCTCGGCGCGCGCGGCGATCAGCAGCAGAAACACGATCGCGTAGATGCTGGCCGTGCCCAGCACATCGCCCTTGTTGCCGGTGAAACCGGCGCCGTACGGCCCGCCCATGCCCTCGGCCGTGCTCCAAATTGCCAGGCTGTAGAGCACGCCCAGCGGCATCGCCAGATCGATCAGCACGCCCGTGATCAGCGACAGCGCCAGCGCGCTTTCGGCCAGCGCCGTGAACACCGCAAAACGTTCCACGCCGACCTGCTGGATCACATGCAGCACGAAGCCAATGTACGCCGCCACCCAGTGCGGCTGCCCGACCATCGATCCAGCCAGATAGCTGCCGGCGCCATGCAAGAACTCCGGCTGCCACTTCCAGTACGCATCGAAGGCCCACAGCAGACCGAACAGCACGCGCGCCAAGGTGAACTTCCAGCGCGCCGGCACCGTCACCGGACCATTCCGGAACGCCGCCAGCGGCCGCCAGCCGTGCGTCAGCAGCACCAGTGCAAAGCCCAGTGCATAGACGATGGCCGTGCCCGGATCAGTAGCACCCGTGATGTACGGCCCGCCCAGCCCGCCCACCGTGCTCCACAGCCACAGGTTGTAGAACACGCCCACCCAGGCGAGGCGATGCAACTGCCAGCCGCTGAGCAGGGAAAACGCCAGCAACGCCTCCAACGCCACCATCATGCTGACCACGATGCCGACGCCGAGATTGGTCACCAGCGCGGCCATGGCGTGCCCGTAAGCCATCAGCCAAACCGGTTGCCCCGGCGCCCAATCGGCCGCGATCATGGCCACGAAGTGCTCGCGATAGGCCGGGTCCAGATGCAACAGCAGATTGACCAGACACACCGCGCCGAACAGCAGCCGCGCCAGCCCCAGCGCCCATTCGATGCGAGTGCGATTGTCCAGCAGGTACGGCAAGCTCGGTGTGCGCATGGGTGATCAGACCCCCGTGTGGTGCCGGCGTTCAATTACCGATTGGTAAGAATTGCGCCAGCGGATCTCACACTGTCCGGCGGACTCACGGTACCTGCATGTACCGGAGGCAGGTTCTGCCTGCGACCACCCCATGAGCATTGGTTACCTGAATCGCGCATCCACGGTGCGCCAGTGTGCCGACGCCCGCCTCCCAATGCGCGCAGAATGGGGTACGAAGAACCGCTCTGACGCCATTTACCCATGCGCAGCGACGGCTACAGTGGTCAAGACGCCGCGGTCGCGCCACCCAGGATGAAAGCGCTCGTGCGCCGCGCAAGCAACGGCTTGCCCCCGCGGACTCCTGAACATGCCACCTGCAAGTTGATGGAGAACTCCGATGTCCAGCTCATTTCTTTATCTCGATATCTATCTGGTGCTGTTTGTACTTGCGCTGTTTTTGCTCATGTCGCTGAAAATCGTCTTCGAGTATCAACGCGCCGTGGTCTTCCGGCTTGGACGTTTTCAGAAGGTCAAGGGGCCGGGACTGATCATCGTGGTACCCATCCTGCAGCGGATGAAGCGGCTGGACTTGCGCACCATCGTGCACGAGGTCACGCCGCAAGACGTGATCTCGCGCGACAACGTTTCGGTCAAGGTCGATGCGGTCATTTACTTCCGCATCGTCGACCCGGAGAAAGCCTTCATCCAGGTTGCGGACTTCTTCGAAGCCACCAGCAAGCTCGCGCAAACCACCCTGCGCGCGGTGCTGGGCAAGCATGACCTCGATGAAATGCTCTCCGAACGGCCCAAGATCAACGCCGACATCCAGACCATCATCGACTCCCAGACCGAGGCCTGGGGCATCAAGGTCAGCGTCGTCGAGATCCGCAATATCGAGCTCACGGATGAAATGATCCGAGCCATCGCCAAACAGGCCATCGCCGAGCGCGACCGCCGCTCCAAGGTCATCCATGCGGACGCGGAATTCCAGGCCGCGCAAACCCTGGTCAATGCCGCCACCATCCTTGCTTCCGCGCCTGGCGGCATGCAATTGCGCTACCTGCAGACCCTGTCCGAAATCGCCACGGAAAACAATTCCACGGTGATCTTCCCCATGCCCATCGACATCATCAAGCCGATCCTGCAGATCATGGAGAAAGTGGCGAAAGCGGACTGAATGGACCAACGGCGTTAGCAGGCAACGCACTCGACCAACAAGGAACGCGTCCTGACCAATTCGCCGCCGGCGGTTGCGCCGCGGTAGATGCACTCCGCTGGGCGCGATCGGCCATCAGGAGGCCTGGATCGTCGCTCGCCAGATCGCCAAGGATGTCGACGATGTGAAGCCCGGGAACACCGACCGGCCACTGGCGTCGATGCCGTCCTGCATCGGTGACATGGGCGCGGGCAGGCAGCTATCCAAGCACGATGCGAACGCGGTGCGTGCGCGCGTCCTCGAGCAGAGGAATCCGCGCTGCATCGCGCGCGCTTATGGCTTGTTCGACACCGTCGAGTTCCACGCGGATGACGCCGCGATGCACGCTGGCTGGATTCTCCACGGTGATTTCGTAAGGGGTGACGATGCCCTGTTTGCCGCGATGCCGATACACGATGTCGTAGCGTGGCCAGGATTTTGGAATGCAGGGGCTGAGCCGCAGATGGTCGCCCTGCGGCTGGAATCCCAGGATGGCCTCCAGTCCGGCGCGATACAGCCAGCCGGCCGAGCCGCTGTACCAGGTCCAGCCGCCGCGCCCGACATACGGCGCCACCGCATAGACGTCGGCGCAGGCCACGTAAGGTTCGACCTGGTAGCACGCCACCGCGTCTGGGGTGTCGCTGTGACGGATGGGGTTGAGGATGTCGAACAGTTCGCCGGCACGATCGCCTTGCCCGAGCAGCGCGCAGGCGAAAATCGACCAGGTTGCACCATGCGTGTATTGGCCGCCGTTTTCGCGAATGCCGGGCGGATAGCCCTTGATGTAGCCGGGGTTCAAGGGTGTGCGATCGAACGGCGGCGCGAACAGCAGCGCGATCCTGTCGTCGTGAAGGACCAGGTATTTCTCCACCGCCGCCATGGCTCGTGCGGCATGGCCGGGATCGGCTGCGCCGGAGATCAGGCTCCACGATTGCGCGATGGTGTCGATCCTGCATTCCTCGCTCAGATGCGAGCCGAGTGGTGTGCCATCGTCGTAATAGCCGCGCCGATACCACGCGCCATCCCAGCCCGCCGTGCCTTCAAGTGCAACCTGCAACGCCGTGGCGTAGGTGCGCCAGTAGGCGGCGCGCGCAGATTCGCCGCGCGCATCGGCCCATGGCGCGCAGGCCTTGATCGTGGCCAGCAGAAACCACGCCAGCCAGACACTTTCGCCGCGGCCCTGCGCACCCACGTTGTTCATGCCGTCATTCCAGTCGCCGGTGCCGATCAAGGGCAGGCCGTGAGCACCCAGGGTCAGGCTGGAATCGATCGCCCGCGCGGCATGCTCATACAGGCTGCCCTGCTCGCTGGCGATGCCCGGCTGATAAAACGCATCGGCAGCGCCTTCCTTGATCGCGGCGCCATCGAGGAAAGGCACATTCTCGTCCAGCACGGCGGCGTCGGCAGTCACCGCGACGTAATGGGCGGCGACATACGCCAGCCAGATGCGGTCGTCGCTGATCCGCGTGCGGATACCCTGCCCGGATGGCGGCAGCCACCAGTGCTGCACATCCCCCTGGATGAATTGGCGCGCCGCCGCCCGCAGCAAATGCGCGCGCGCGATATCGGGACGGGCGACGCACAGCGCCATCACATCCTGCAGCTGATCGCGAAAGCCATAGGCGCCGCTGGCCTGGTAGTAAGCCGTGCGCGCCCACACCCGGCAGCCCAGTGTCTGGTACAGCAGCCAATCGTTGAGAAGAATGTCCATCGCGCGATCCGGCGTGCGCACCTGCACGGTGTCGAGCACCGCGTCCCATTGCGCACGCACCTCGCGCAGAACGGCGTCGAGATCGGCCGTGCGATATTTCCCGATCAGCGCCTGCGCTTCGGCGCGCGACGCGGCATCGCCGAGCATGAACACGATTTCGATCCGTTCGCCAGGCGCCAGCACGATGGAGGCCTGCAGCGCACCGCAGGGATCCAGCCCGGCACCGACGCATCCCGACAACGGGATGCCACCGGTCAGCGCGGCCGGACGCTCGACGGCGCCATGACGACCGAGAAACTCCAGCCGGTCGCCGGTGCATGAGCGCTGCCGGCCGCCGAGGTCGATGAAAGCCACGCGTTCGCCGAACTCGGCGCGCCACGCATTGCGTGCGCACAGCGCGCCGGTTTCCGCATCGCGCGAGGTGGCCACGAACGGCGCCGGCACCGTGCCATTCGCACCCAGTGCCCATTCGACATAGCCGGTGATCGACACATGCCGCGTGCGCGCGGAACAGTTGCGCAGAGACAGTCGCGACAGCTTGACGGGATCCGTTGGCGGCACGAATTGCAGCAGCGCCACATCGATGCCATGCGCAGCGTGCGTGAAGCGGCTCCAGCCCTTGCCGTGCTGGACGCTGTAGGTCGCCGCCGGCACACGGATCGGCAGCGCCGTGGCGCTCCACAATTCGCCGCTGTCCTCATCGCGCAGGTACAGCACTTCATGCGGCGTGTCGCTGACCGGATCATTGGGCCACGGCGTCAGCGGGTTCTGCTGGCTGTTGAGCGACCATGTGTAACCACCGCCCTCGGCCGAAACCAGGAACCCGAAGCCGGGGTTGGCGATCACATTGATCCACGGCACCGGCGTGTAGCGATCGCCGTCGAGCGTGATGGCATAGGCGCGGCCGGACTCGATGAAACCACCCGTGCCGTTGTCGAACTCGCGTGGCGTGTGCGTGATCGGCGGCGCGGATACCGCATCGTTGGCTGCCGCTTGCGACGTGGGTGAATGATGCCTGGCCGTTGGGACCGACGCCGCAGGATCGACGGCGCGATCCCACGACGCGGGGTCCGGCAGTCCAGCCGCTGCATCGAGCACGACGCGTGCGACGGTGGCCAGACCGGAGCGCAACGCATCGGAAAGGGTGCTGTCGCGCAGTGCGAATACCGCGACGGGCACGGCATCGAGTTCTGCCTTCAAGCAGGCGTTCTGTGCCTGTGCCCGTTCGTTCAGCGCTGCCTGCAGCGGGTCGCCGCCACTGCCGGCGGTGTTGAGCAACACGACATCGACCCCCAGCCGTTTCGATTGCCAGTAGCGCTGCGCCAGCAGCACCTCGTGCACCCGCGCCAGCCCGGATTCGCTGGCAATACGCAGCAGCACGAGGGGACGGTCGCCGGAAATGTCGCAGCCCCACAGCACGGGCGCCCCGCCGCTGCCGCGCTCCAGCACCTCGGCGGGCGCCCGCAATCTGCTGTCGGCATACAGCAGCGCACTGGCAAGATGTCCAAAACGCTCGGCCTGCACGGCATCGATACCAAGACGTGCCTGTTCCGCGATGGCATGGGCCATGGATCCGGCAAGCACCTGCGCGCAGGCGCCGCCGGCGCGCAACGGTTGCACCAGCGCGAGCACGGCAGCACGCGAGTCGGCCAGCGCGGTCCAAAACGCCACCCGCACGCTGGCACCGGGCGCGACGCGCACTCGCCGGCGCAGGCTGAAGACCGGATCCAGCACGCAGCCGCTGCTGTTCGACAGTGACGAGCCGGCCTGCATCGCCCGCGCATGGCGCAGCGTGCGACCGCGGCCGAGGAAACGCATGCGATCGGTTTCAAACTCGCAGGTGCCCGCGTCATGCGCCTCGACCACCGCCACATGCGCGGCCCACACCTCGGCCTCGGCCGGTGCGCGCCGCCGCCGCGTCGCCAGCAGGATCCTGTCCTGCTCCACCCATTCGGTCTGCACGAACATCTTGGAAAATGCCGGATGGGCCGCATCGGCTGCGGCCGGCCCGAGCACCAGTTCCGCATACGAGGTCAGTGTGATCTCGCGCGGACCTTCACCGTGATTGGCGAGCGTAACGCGGCGCAATTCAACATCGCGATCGCTGGCGACCGCCACATCGAGCGTGGTGGTCAGCATGCCGTGGCGCTGCGTGATGCCGACGTGACCGTCGGACAGCGTGGCCGTATAGACGTCTGCCTCGATGCCGCATGGCTGCGGTCCTGCCGACCAGACCTTGCCGCTCTCCTCGTCGCGCAGCAGCAGGTAGCTGCCCCAGCCGTCGCCGACGGGATCCTCACGCCAGCGGGTGACGGCGAAGTCGCGCCAATTGCTGTAGCCCGAGCCAGCGGCATTCAACATCACCGAATAGCGGCCATTCGACAACAACTGCACCCGCAGTGCGGCGCCGGTGGGTGATGGTGGGCAAGACGACATAAGGCTGCACCTGATTAGCCATGGGACACATCCATGTGGAGCCCCTCTCCCTCCGGGATGGGGGTGAGGGTTGAACGCAAACGCTCACATGCGTCGGCCCCTCACCCGGCCCTATGGGCCACCCTCTCCCGGTGGGAGAGGGATTGCATCCGGCTTGTTTGCTGCGTCGCGCTCCGCCCATCGGAGGATGCAGCGACTGTGCATTGTGGGCAGTCAGGAGGCTGCATGGCTCCTGCGTGCGATCGGTGCTGATCTGCTGTGCACTGCGGATCTCCGAGCATACGACTGCACCCCTGCAATGTCGCGTAAAACCGGTACCCGGTTCAGGCAGCCGGAGTAGCATGAAGCCGACTGTCGAGCATCCTGCAGATTTTCCTCCCGCATTCTGCGCACATCACATGTGCACCCATCGCAGCATCAATGCGCGATGACAGACAGGCCATCTGTGTGCGCTCCGCTGTCTTGTTGCGCAACGCGCAACAGGTTGCGATCGACTTGCCGTGCATATCAGAGAGGTCCATCGCCACGTAGTGGCCGTACCCGGAACCCATTCGATGACGCCGATACCCCCGCTCACGGACGAAGCGCTGCTTGATCAGATGCAGCGCGCCGCATTCGGCTACTTCCTGCAGACCGTGAACCCGCGCAATGGACTGGTGGCCGACACTTCGCGTGACAACTCGCCCGTCAGCATCGCGGTGGTCGGCTTCGCGCTGTCGTCGTACCCGGTGGCGGTGGAACGCGGCTGGATGGGGCGTGCCGATGCGGTCCAACGCAGTCTCGCCGCGCTGCGTTTCTTCCGCGACAGTGATCAGAGCGGCAGCCCCACGGCGACCGGCTGCAAGGGCTTCTACTATCACTTCCTCGACATCCGCACGGGCGCCCGCGTCTGGCAATCGGAGCTGTCGATGATCGATACCGCGCTGCTGATCGCCGGCGCGCTGACCGCGAGCCTGTATTTCACGGCGGAATCGGCCGACGAGATCGAGTTGCGTGAAGTGGCCGACTTTCTGTATCGCCGCATCGACTGGCGCTGGGCACAGGATGACGGCGACACGATCCGGCAAGGCTGGAAACCCGAATGCGGTTTCCTGCACTACGGCTGGGAAGGCTACAGCGAAGCGATCCTGCTGTACGTGCTGGCCATGGGTTCGCCCACGCACCCGATCGTGGGTGATTGCTACCAGGCCTGGACCGCCACCTACCAGTGGGAAAACCTGTACGACCACGACTATCTCTATGCGGGGCCGCTGTTCGTGCATCATTTCTCGCATGCCTGGATCGATTTTCGCGGCATCCGCGACAGCTTCATGCGTGAGAAACGCTCGGACTATTTCGAGAACAGCCGGCGCGCGGTGCTGATCCAGCGCGAGTATGCCTGGCGCAACCCGCACGAATTCGCCGGCTACGATCAAAACTGCTGGGGTCTGTCGGCCTGCGATGGTCCCAGCGATGAGCAGCCGGGTGTATGCAGCGAAACGCGACGCCTGTTCGGTTACGCCGCTCGTGGCGTGCCGTTCGGGCCGGACGACGGCACCCTGTCCGCTCCGTCCGTACTGGCGTCGCTGCCGTTTGCACCCGAGATGGTTCTCGACGCCGTGCGCAACATGATGGCGCGCTATCCGGAGATTTTGCGCGAAGGGCGTTTTTCCAGCGGTTTCAACCCGACGCTCACCGACACCAACGGACGTGCCTGGGTTTCCGCGGGGCACTACGGGCTCGATCAGGGCATCGTGCTCATGATGATCGAAAATCATCGCACCCGGTGGGTCTGGCGGCTGATGCGTGGTTGCCCCTACATCAGGAGCGGTTTGCACCATGCCGGATTCCGCGGCGGCTGGCTTCAGCACCCCCCCATCCATGGAGCACGCTGATGCCGCAGAAGAACGACTCATCGCTCACCACACCGCAGGATGCGTATGAGCGCGGGCGCCTTGCCAATGTGCATCCTGCCGCGTGGAGCAACCCTAAACCTGCCGACTGCTATCAGCTGGTCATCGTCGGTGCCGGCCCGGCAGGCCTTGTCGCCGCGGAAACGGCCGCCGCGCTCGGCGCCAAAGTGGCACTGATCGAACATCATCTGATCGGCGGCGGTTGTCTGAATATCGGTTGCGTACCGTCGAAGGCGATCATCCGCACATCGCGGCTGTATGCCGAAATGCGCGACGCCCAACGCTATGGCGCCCAGACACCGGACGCTATCCGTGTCGACTTTGCCGCCGTGATGGAGCGCGTGCGGCGTATCCGTACCCACCTCAGCAGCGACGATTCGGTCCGCCGACTGGCCGCGATCGGCGTGGATGTGTTCTTCGGCGAGGCACGCTTTGCGGGGACCGACACGTTGACCGTCGACGGGAAAAAGCTGTGCTTCAGGAAAGCCCTGATCACGACCGGCGCGCGACCGAATGTTCCATCGATTCCTGGCCTCCGTGAGGCCGGCTACCTGACCAACGAGAACGTGTTCGACCTGACCGAGCTGCCACGCCGCCTGCTGGCGATCGGCGGCGGCCCGCTTGGCTGCGAACTGGTCCAGGCCTTCCACCGACTGGGTGCGCAATCCTCCATCGTGCAGGACATGCCCCTGTTTCTTGGCGGAGAAGAACGCGACGCCGCGCAGATTCTCTCGGATGCGTTTGCGCGCGACGGCATCGAGGTACGGCTGAATACCACGGTCGTCGCCGTGCGCGTGCAGGATGGACAGAAACTGGTCGATCTGGTCAGCGACGATTACCGGAACACGATCGCGGTCGATGCGATTCTCACCAGCATCGGCCATGCGCCGAATGTCCAAGGGCTGAACCTGGAAGCTGCCGGCGTCGACTACGATGCCAGCGACGGCATCCGTGTCGATGATTTTCTGTGCACCAGCAATCCGCATATCTATGCCGCCGGAGACGTATGCCTGGAGCACAAGTACACCCATACCGCGACGGCCTCGGCGCGCATCGTGGTACAGAACGCGCTGTTCCGCGGCCGCGAGCGATTGAGCACGCTGGTCATCCCGTGGTGCATCTTCACCGATCCGGAAATCGCCCACGTCGGCCTGTATGTGCGGGAGGCCAACCGGCAGGGCATCCCGGTGAAGACCTTCACCATCCCGATGCACGAAATCGACCGTGCGGTGACCGACAGCGAAGAGGGAGGCTTCGTGAAAATCCACGTCAGAGAGCGGACGGACCGGATCCTCGGCGCCACCATCGTTGCCCGCCATGCGGGTGACATGATCAACGAGATCACCCTGGCAATGGTGGCGGGCATCGGCCTGCGCACCCTTGCCCGGGTCATTCATGCCTACCCCACGCAGGCCGAGGCGATCCGCAGCGCGGCCGATGCCTACAGTCGCACGCGCCTGACTCCACGGGTCCGATCGCGACTGCGCAACTGGCTGGCGCGATGACGGGCTGCCATGCCTGTGTCTGCCAAGTCATGCCGGCCTCTCCTGGCGCGCGCAGTGACGCTTGGGTACAGGCGTCGAACAAGCCCGTCGCGTGCAGGCCGGTCTGCGCCGGGCTGATGACTCTTGAGTCAGCCCACAAAATCGTGACGGACCGGATCGGCAATTCCGTTGCCGCTAGGCCAGCAGCGCCTTGGCGCGCGCGCAAACGTTGTCGACGGTGAAGCCATACTCACGCAGCAGGACTTCGGCCGGCGCCGAAGCGCCGAAGCGTTCCACACCGAGCATGTCGCCGCGCGCGCCGGTGTAGCGATCCCAGCCTTGCGGCACACCCATCTCGACCGCGAGCCGCGCGCTGACCGCGGGCGGCAGCACCGCATCGCGTTCGGCTTGCGGCAAAGCCTCGAACAGTTCCCAGCTCGGCATCGAGACGCAGCGCACGGCGATGCCCTGCTCTTGCAGGCGCTCCGCCGCCGCCACGATCAGGCCGACTTCGGAACCGCTGGCGAGCAGAATCAGTTCGGGCATGGTGGCGTTCGGCGCATCGCTCAGCACATAGGCACCACGGCGCAATCCATCCGCCGCGGCGTAGCGGCTGCGATCGAGCGTGGGTAGATCCTGCCGGGTCAACACCAGCACGACCGGGCGGTCACGCGTTTCCAACGCGACACGCCAGGCGACCGCCGTTTCATTGGCGTCAGCAGGGCGGATCACGACGAGATTCGGAACCGCGCGCAGGTTTGCCAGTTGCTCCACCGGCTGATGGGTGGGGCCGTCCTCGCCGAGCGCGATGCTGTCGTGGGTGAATACATGCACGACGTGCAATCCCATCAATGCGGCCAGCCGGATCGGCGGGCGCATGTAATCGGAGAAGATCAGAAAGGTCGAGCCATAGGGAATGAACCCTCCGTGCGCGGCGAGGCCGTTGACGATCGCGCCCATCGCATGTTCGCGCACGCCGAAGTGCAGGTTGCGCCCTTCGTGGCTCCAGCCGCCGCCATCGGAGCCCTGTTCGTCCTCGCGCTTCGAGGGCGGCGGATTGAAGTCGCCGAGGCCCTTCAAGGCGGTTTTCGTCGACGGGTCGAGGTCGGCCGAGCCGCCGGCCAGCGCAGGCAGCCTGGGCGCAATGGCGTTCATCACCTTGCCGGAGGCCTCGCGCGTGGCGAGGCCCTTGGCATCGGCGCGGAATACCGGGATGTCCGCGTCCCAGCCCGGCGGCAGTTCGCCTTGCAACCGATGCTGCAGTTCCTCGAACAGATCCGGAAACGCCTGGGCGTAGGCGCTCATGCGCTTGTTCCAAGCCGCTTCGTCCTGTGCGCCACGTTCGACCGCTACGCGGAAATGCGCCAGCGCCGCGTCCGGTATCAGGAAATCCGGCGCGGTCGGCCAACCCAGATTTTGCTTGGTCTTGCGCACATCGTCCGCGCCCAGCGGTGATCCGTGCGCCTTGAAGCTGTCCTGCTCGGGCGAGCCGTAGCCGATATGCGTGCGTATCAGGATCAGCGACGGTCGTGCGGTCTCGGCGCGCGCCGCCTGCAGCGCGGCATCGATCGCGGTGACGTCGTTGCCGTCCGCCACCGATAGCGTGTGCCAGCCATAGGCCTCGAAGCGGCGCGCACGATCCTCGCTGAACGTGATGGCGGTGCCGGCGGCCAGGGTGACGCCGTTGTCATCGTACAGGCAGGTGAGCTTGCCCAGCTTGAGATGGCCGGCCAGCGAAGCCGACTCGGAGGCCACGCCTTCCATCAGGTCGCCGTCGCTGACGATGGCATAGGTGTGGTGATCGATGACCGCGTGCTCAGGGCGGTTGTAGCGCGCAGCCAACTGCGCCTCGGCGATGGCCATGCCGACTGCATTGGCCATGCCCTGCCCGAGCGGCCCGGTGGTGACCTCCACACCGGGCGTGTGTCCGCGCTCGGGATGCCCCGGCGTCTTGCTGCCCCATTGGCGGAACTGGCGGATGTCATCCAGGGAAAGATCGTAACCGGTCAGATGCAGCAGGCTGTAGAGCAGCGCCGAAGCGTGCCCGGCCGAGAGCACGAAGCGGTCGCGATTGACCCACTGCGGGTTGCGCGGGTTGTATCGGAGCCAGCGCATCCACAGCACCCAAGCCATCGGCGCGGCGCCGAGCGGCATGCCCGGATGCCCGCTGTTGGCCTTCTGCACCATGTCCACCGACAGGAAGCGGATGGTGTTGATGTATTGCTGATCGAGTTCGCTGGACATGGCTGTTTCCTGGTGGAGTGGAACTTGCCTGAGGAGTGAGCGTGCGAGGACGTGCGGATCCAGGTCATTGTTCGCATGCCGATGACCATGGTCCATTCGGCATGCGGTTTCATGGCGGCGTCCTCGCGGGTATCCACAAGCGCTGGCGTGGCCATTGCGGATGGCTCCACGTCCAGTTGCGGATCTCCGGAAGATCCTGGCCGTGCCTGTCGATGTATTGCCTGTGCTCGATCAACTTGTCCTTGAGTTGCTGCTTCAGGTACACGCCTTGGTCGCCGGTCTGCGGCAGGCGATCGATGCTGTCCATCACCAGATGGAAGCGGTCGAGCTCGTTCAGCACGGTCATGTCGAAGGGCGTGGTGACGGTGCCTTCTTCCTTGTAGCCGCGGACGTGGATGTTGTCGTGGTTGGTGCGGCGATAGGTCAACCGGTGGATCAGCCACGGATAGGCGTGAAAGGCGAAGATCACCGGCTTGTCGCGGGTGAACAGCGCGTCGAAATCGGTGTCGCCGAGACCATGCGGGTGCTCGCTCTGCGGTTGCAGGCGCATCAGATCGACGACGTTGACCACGCGGATTTTCAGCGCGGGCAAATGCTCGCGCAGGATCGAGACGGCAGCGAGCGTCTCCAGTGTGGGCACGTCGCCACAGCAGGCCATGACCAGATCCGGTGATGCCACGCTCTGGTCGTTGCTCGCCCACTGCCAGATGCCGATGCCCTGGGCGCAATGCTTGACGGCGGCCTCCATCGTCAGCCACTGCGGCGCGGGGTGCTTGCCCGCGATCACCACGTTGACGTAGTGACGGCTGCGCAGGCAGTGGTCCATCACCGACAGCAGACAGTTCGCATCCGGGGGCAGGTAGACCCGCACCACCTCGGCCTTCTTGTTCACCACGTGATCGATGAAGCCGGGATCCTGGTGGGTGAAGCCGTTGTGGTCCTGCCGCCACACGTGCGAGGCGAGCAGGTAGTTCAGCGAGGCGATCCTGCGCCGCCACGGCAGGCCTGCGGTGACCTTGAGCCACTTGGCGTGCTGATTGAACATCGAGTCGACGATGTGGATGAACGCCTCGTAGCAGTTGAACAGGCCATGCCGCCCGGTCAGCAGGTAGCCCTCCAGCCAGCCCTCGCACTGGTGTTCGCTGAGCATCTCCATCACCCGGCCGCTGGGTGCCAGCCACTCGTCATTGGCAACGGCGGCGGCGTCCCACTGGCGTTCGGTCACGTCAAACAGTGCCTCGAGGCCGTTGGAGAGCGTCTCGTCCGGGCCGAACACGCGGAAGTTGCGCCGTGCGTCGTTGAGCCTGGCCACATCCCGCAGAAAGTGCCCGAGCACGTGGGTGTCGCCGATGCCGGGCGCGCCCGGCACCGGCACGGCGCAGGCATAGTCGCGGAAATCCGGCATGCGCAGATCGCGCAGCAGAATGCCGCCGTTGGCGTGCGGATTGGCGCCCATGCGACGCGCGCCCTTTGGCGCCAGCTCGGCCAGTTCCGGGTGCAACCGACCGTGCGCGTCGAACAGTTCCTCGGGCCGGTAACTCTTGAGCCAGTCTTCCAACTGCCTGAGATGTTCCGGCGGCGCCGTGGCCGATATGGCGATGGGCACTTGATGCGCCCGGAAAGTGCCCTCGATCTGCAGCCCATCGACGACCTTCGGCCCGGTCCAGCCCTTGGGCGACTTCAGCACGATCATCGGCCAGCGCGGCCGGGGGAACTTGCCGCGCTCGCGGGCGTCGTGCTGGATCGCCTTGATCTGTTCCACCGCCGTGTCGAGTGCGGTCGCCATTGCCTCGTGCATCAAGGCTGGCTCATCACCCGCGACGAAGATCGGCGTCCAGCCATAGCCGCGCAGCAACTGTTCCAGTTCCTCGTGAGTGATGCGGGCAAGCACCGTCGGGTTGGAAATCTTGTAGCCGTTCAGATGCAGGATCGGCAGTACCGCGCCGTCGGTCGCCGCATCGAGAAACTTGTTGGAATGCCACGCCGTGGCCAGCGGCCCGGTTTCGGCCTCGCCATCGCCGATGACGCAGGCGACGATCAGATCGGGATTGTCGAACACCGCCCCGAACGAATGGCTGAGTGAATAGCCCAGTTCACCGCCCTCGTGGATCGAGCCCGGGCATTCCGGCGAGGCGTGACTGGGAATGCCGCCGGGAAAGGAAAACTGCTTGAACAGCTTTTGCAGCCCGACCTCATCCTGGCTGATGTCGGGATAAATCTCGCTGTAGGTCCCCTCCAGATAGGTGTTGCCCACGACGGCCGGGCCGCCGTGACCGGGGCCGGAGACGTAAATCATGTCCAGGTCGTATTTCTTGATGACCCGGTTCAGGTGCACGTAGATGAAATTCTGCCCCGGCGTCGTGCCCCAGTGCCCCAGCAGCATGTGCTTGATGTCGCCGAGCACCAGTGGTCGCTGCAACAGCGGATTGTCGCAGAGGAAAATCTGCCCGACCGCCAGATAGTTGGCGGCGCGCCAATACGCATCCACCCGCCGCAGCAAGTCGGGCGTGAGCGCGGGGGTTTTCATGGGTCAGGTTTCCTGCATTGGATCCGAAATCGAGGACGCGGGCAGCGGGACGCGTGATCACCAGGACATCATCGCTGCGGGTGCGTTGCACGGACATGCATCCAGCGCTCGCCGAAATCTGCAGACCGGAAATGCGGTGCATTCCATGCGTCATCGAGCGCGACGCTCAGGAAACCAAGGCTGGCGTACATGATCAAACTCAATGTGGGTGAATCGCCAGCGTGAGTCTGTGCGCTACCGAGCAGTCAGTGCGGTATCGACGATGCTCTGCGCCTCCTGCAGGATCGATTGCAGGTGCGCCTGGTCCTTGAAGCTCTCCGCGTAGATCTTGTAGATGTCTTCGGTGCCGGAGGGGCGTGCGGCAAACCAGCCGCTGGCGGCGGTCACCTTGATGCCGCCGATCGCTGCGTTGTTGCCCGGCGCATGATCGAGCACGCTTGCGATCTTCTCGCCGGCCAGCTCGGTGCTCTGCACCTGCTGCGGCGAAAGCTTCGCCAGCCGGGTTTTCTGCTCGGCGGTCGCCGGCGCCTCGACGCGATCAGCCGCCGACTCGCCCAGTTCGCGCGCGAGGTCGCGATACAGCTCGCCGGGATCGCGGCCACTGCGCGCGGTGATCTCCGCCGACAGCAGTGCCGGCACGATGCCGTCCTTGTCGGTGGTCCACACCGCGCCGTCCCGGCGCAGGAACGACGCGCCGGCGCTTTCCTCGCCGCCAAAACCGAGCGCGCCGTCGAACAGGCCGTCGACGAACCACTTGAAGCCGACCGGCACCTCGTAAAGTTTGCGTCCCAGCCGCTTCGCCACCCGATCGATCAGTGCCGTGCTGACCACGGTCTTGCCGATCGCGGCGGTCCGGGTCCACTGTGGCCGCTGCTGGAACAGATAGTCGATCAGCACCGCGAGGTAATGATTCGGCACCAGCAATCCGCTGCGGGTCACGATGCCGTGACGATCGTGGTCGGTGTCGCAGGCGAAGGCCACGTCGTAACGGTCCTTCACGCCGATCAGTCGTTGCATCGCATACGACGACGACGGATCCATGCGGATCTTGCCGTCCCAGTCCAGCGTCATGAAGCGGAAGGTCGGATCGACTTCCGCGCTGATCACGGTAAGGTCGAGCCGGTAGCGCTCCGCGATCGGCGCCCAGTAATGCACGCCGGCGCCGCCGAGCGGGTCGACGCCCATGTGGATGCCGGCGCCGCGGATCGCATCGAAATCGATCATGTGACCGAGATCGCTCACGTAGGCGTCGAGAAAATCGTGCTCGCGCGTCGTGGCCGCGCGCCGCGCCTGCGCGAACGGCATGCGTCGCACCGCCTTGAGGCCGTCGGTGAGCAGCGCATTGGCGCGATCCTGGATGCCGCCGGTGATGTCGGTATCGGCCGGGCCGCCGTTGGGCGGGTTGTACTTGAAGCCGCCGTTATCGGGCGGATTGTGCGAGGGCGTGATGACGATGCCGTCGGCCAGCCCCGAGCTGCGGCCGCGGTTGTGAGTCAGGATCGCGTGCGAGACCGCCGGCGTCGGCGTGAATTCGCCGCCCTTGGCGATCCTCGTTTCCACGCCGTTGGCGGCCAGCACCTCCAGCGCGCTCTCGAACGCCGGCTGCGACAGCGCATGCGTATCAAAACCGATGTACAGCGGGCCATCGATGCCCTTGTTCTTGCGGTATTCGCAGATCGCCTGACTGATCGCCAGCACATGCCATGCGTTGAAGCTGCGCGCGAACGAGCTGCCGCGGTGTCCGGAGGTGCCGAAGGCGACGCGCTGCGCCGGCACCGCGGGATCGGGGCGCAGGTCGGCATAGGCGGCGAGCAGTTTCGACACATCGACCAGCAGCGACTGCGGGGCCGGTTTGCCGGCGAGTGGGCTGATCGTCGTGCTCATGCGCGTGTCTCCCGCGGCCGGCGATGACGCCGGATCAGCGCTGGATACTCTGGCCTGCATCTGCGCGCGGATGTCGAGGTCCGCGACATTGCGCCGCTGAGCGCGCTCTCGAAGCGGGTTGGTCTGCAGGTCGGGCCGGTGATCGACAAATTCTCGAACCAACGATGCAGGGCGCCGTTGTCGAGCAACCCGTGGGTGATGTGGTTCGGCCACGGACTCTGGCCGATTTTGTGCAATGGTCGGGGTGGTTTCATGGCTGCTCCGGGGAAGATTCCCGCACCGTCCGCTCATGCGCTGCGCCCGCGGCGCGGCTGACCGTGACGCCATGCAAATCGCGCAGCGCGAGATCGCACAAGTCGCCAATGTGTTTGACGATCACATCGGGCGCGGGGTCGATCGCGATGCGCGCAGATGCGACGGCGTAATGCCCCTGACGCACAAAGACGGTGGTCAAGCGGTCGCGCAGCGCGCGTTTCATTGCGGCCAGCAATTGCGGCTTGTCGTCGATCATCACGTAGTGCCTGGCCGCAAAGTGCCGCTCGATCACATCGAGCATGCGTTCCTTGTGCAGATAGACCAAGACCCGGCCAGCGACCGCATCCCACAGGCCGGAGCGCTGGATCTTGCGCGGCTGGAACACGATGTCGCCATCCGAGAGAATCACCGCGGTACCCATCGTGCGCAGATGTCGGATCGCATCGAGCGCGCGTGGATACAGTCGTTCCATGAAGGGATAGTCCAGCAGGAAGGCCGACATCCGCAGCAGTGCCGGTTCGTCATCACTGCCGGCGCGGAACCCCTGCAACGCGCCCAGATAGTCGGCGTAGCCGAGTTGGTCGCGCAGCCCGGCATAGATCGACCAGTAGCGCTCGCGCTGCGTCCTGCCGAAGTCATGATCGAGCCGTGCCGTGAGGTCGGCAGCAAAGCGATCGTTGTCGAGCAGGGTGTTGTCGACGTCGAGCAGAAACACGACGCGGGGTACGGTCATGGTGGTTTATGCACTCCTGCGTTGCTGAAAAATGCGTCTTCCTGCTCGATACCGAAGCGCCGGGCCGATCAGCAAGGATGGCATTGCTTCTGGGCAATGCATGGACACCTCGGCACGCTGCGACGTCATATTGGCCCGAACCTAGGTTCCGGAGCGGTGCCGGATCTCGACCCGATGTTCCAGACCATCGTCGATCAGCACGATGCTCTGCTGCTCCTGAACCGCGCCATCCAGGCTGAGCTGGCCGCCGCCGTCGAGGTCGTCCGTCTGCAGCACGGTGATGCGATAAATCGTGTCGCGATAACGATAATCCAGCCCGAATGAACGCCAGTCGGCAGGCAGCACCGGCGCGAGGCGCAGATGCTCGCCTTCCCGTCGCAGGCCGAGCAGCGACTCCACGATCAGCCGATACATCCAACCCGCCGAGCCGGTGTACCAGCTCCAGCCGCCACGACCCTCATGCGGCGGGGCGGCGTAGACATCGGCCGCCACCACGTACGGTTCGATCTTGTAGATGTCGATGTCGGCGGCGCTCTGGCCGTGGTTGACCGGGTTGATCATGCGCAGCAGACCCCACGCGCGCGCGCTATCGCCCAGTTCGGCGAACGCCATCGCCGCCCAGATCGCCGCGTGCGTGTACTGGCCGCCGTTCTCGCGCACGCCGGGCACATAGCCCTTGATGTAACCGGGATCGAGCGCGGAGTGATCGAACGGCGGGGCGAGCAATTGCACCAGCCCGGCGTCGCGCCGCACCAGACGCTGGTCGAGCGCGTGCATCGCCTGTTGCTGACGGCCTGCGTCGGCGGCGCCGGACAGCACCGACCAGCTCTGCGCGATCGAGTCGATCCGGCATTCCGCGCCGCTGGCCGAGCCCAGCGGCGTGCCGTCGTCGAAATAGGCGCGGCGGTACCAGGCGCCGTCCCAGCCGTGTTGGTCGAGGCTGGCACGTAGCGCGGCGGCAGTAGCTTCGCAGCGTATGGCGAATGCCGGGTCGTCGTGCCCATGCGCCAGCGGGACGAAGCGCAACAGCACCTCGTGCAGAAAGAAGCCGAGCCAGACGCTTTCCCCACGGCCCTGGTTGCCGACGCGGTTCATGCCGTCGTTCCAGTCGCCGCTGCCCATCAGCGGCAGTCCGTGCGCGCCGCGCGGCATGCTGTGTTCGATGGCGCGCACGCAATGCAGGTACAGGGTTTCGCGCAGTTCCGAGCGTGTGGGCCGGTCGTAATAGGCCTCTTCATCGGGGCTGACGCGGCGGCCTTCCAGATAGTGCGTGGTCTCACTGAGCACGCTGTGGTCCCCGGTGATGTGCACGTAGCGGCTGGTGGCCAGCGGCAACCACAGGTAATCGTCGGAGCAACGGGTACGCACGCCGCGATCCAGCGGCGGATGCCACCAGTGCTGCACATCGCCATCGCTGAACTGGTGCGCCGCGCACAGCAACAGGTGTTGGCGCACGACATCGGGCTGGGCGTGGATCATGGCCATGGCGTCCTGCAACTGGTCACGGAAGCCGATGGCGCCGCCCGACTGGTAGTAGCCGCTGCGCGCCAGAAAGCGGCAGGCGATGACCTGGTACATCAGCCAGCCGTTGACCAGCACGTCGACGGCCGGGTCGGGCGTGCGCACCTGCACCGCGCCCAGCGTGGTGCGCCAGTGTTTGCGCACCGCGTCGAGCGTGGTGGCCGCAGTGCCCAGGCCGCGGCAGCGCTGCACCAGCTCGCTCGCCGCCTTGGCGCTGCCAGCCACGCCCAGGCGAAAGATGATCTCGCGCGCGTCGCCATCGCCCAGATCGAAGGCGATTTGAATGGCGGCACAAGGGTCCAGCCCCGCGCCCACCTGGCCCGACAGACGCGCGTTCGCCATCGCCGCCGGGGCGCGCAGGCTGCCATTGCGGCCGAGAAATTCGCTGCGGTCACCACTGACGCTGCGCGCCGGGTTGTCGACGTCGAAGAACGCCACCCGGCCGGCGAACTCCATGTTGTAGGCATTGCGCGCGAACAGCGCGCCGGTGATCGGATCGGACTCGGACACCACGTGCATGGCGGTCTTCTCGCGCAAGTCGCCGAGCACCCATTCGACATAACCGGTGGCCGACAAGCGGCGTGTACGCCCGGATGTATTGCGCACCTTGAGCACCGAGAACTTGACCGCCGCGTCCCGCGCCACATACACCCACAGCTCGGTGCTGATGCCGTCTTCGCTGTGCTCGAACACGCAGTAGCCAAAGCCGTGGCGGGTGCGATATGCGCCTTCGCCACGCCGCGGCAACGGCGTGGGCGACCAGTAGTGGCCGGTCTCTTCGTCGCGCAGGTACAGCGCTTCGCCGCTGGCGTCGGTGACCGGGTCGTTGTGCCAGGGCGTGAGGCGGAACTCGTGCGCGTTCTCGCCCCAGGTGTAGGCGCTGCCGCTCTCGGACACTACCGTGCCGAACTGGGCATTGGCCAGCACGTTCGCCCACGGCGCCGGCGTGGTCTGCCCGGCCGCCAGGGTGATCACATACTCGCGGCCATCGGCGCTGAAGCCGCCACAGGGATTGCCCAGCAGCAGGGCATCGGCTGGCGCGATCGCGGACTCGTCACCCAGGCGCCTGGGCTCCGCTGACCGCGTGCGGGTCGCAACGAAAGCTTCGGGCTGCTTCAGCGGGCGCCGGCGCCAGACCTGCTCGGCCAGCGTGCCGCGAGCATCGGTCAGCACCACGCGCGCGGCGGACTGCACCAGGACGCGGTCCTCGCTGGAGATCTGCTGCGCCGGGCGCACGAAGATGCCGCCGGGACGGTCGATCAGGCTGGCTTCGACGCCGGAAGCGATCAGACCCATGATCAGATCCTGCAACTGCTGGCGGTACCCGGCGTGGTCCTCGTTCCAGATCACCAGATCCACCGCCAATCCCTTCAGGCGCCAGTAGGCATGCGCCTGCACCAGTTGCCGCACCAGCTCGATATTGGCCGGGTCGGCGATGTGCAGCAGCACGATGGGCAGGTCGCCGGAGATGGCCTGCCCCCACAGCCCGGACTGCCCGCGCCGGTTGGCGCGCAGGATGCCGGCCTCGGCGCGCAGCGAGGCGTGGGCGTAGAGCAGGCACGCGGCCAGTTCCTCATAGAGCTGCGCGTCCGCCTGGCTGGCGTTGAGCTGACGCAGCATCACCTGGCTGTGGGTCCAGGCCAGGTCGAACACACGGTCGGCCAGGTGCCGGTCGCGGTATTTCTCGATCAGGTGCATGCAGGCCTCGCGGCTGTCGCCGACGCCGGTGACCAGATCCACCAGCGCCGACTGCTCGGGCTCGAGGGTGATGCGGCAGCGAATGGCGACGATCGGGTCGAGCACCGAGCCTTCGCTGTTCGAGAGGCTGCGATGGCGTTGGCTGAAGCTCCCCATGGCCAGGGGGTCGGCCACGCTGCGGCCGCGGCCGATGAAGCGGGCGCGATCGGTCTCGTAGGAGATTTCGTCGATGTGGGCATCGTGCACCGCCAGCAGATGGCACATCCACGGCACCGGCTCGGTGCTGGAGCGCGGGCGCCGCGAGCAGACGATGGCCTGCAGCGGCCGCACCAGCTCGGTCTGCACGAACAGCTTGCTGAACGCCGGATGCAGCGCATCGGCCAGCGCCGGGGCCAGCACCACCTCGGCATAGCTGGTGATCTCGATGCTGCGCCGGGCGCGGCTGCGGTTGGTCACGCGCATGCGCCGCAGCTCGATATCGTCTTCCGGCGACACCACGATTTCGGTGTGCGTGTCGAAGTCGTTCGCACGCACGCGGAACTCGGCGCGGGCGTCGGAAAAAATCGCCTCGTAGACCATGGGTTTCGCCGGCGTGGCTTGCGGCGTGGGCTGATGCGCGCCGGACCAGAACTCGCCGCTGCTGACATCGCGCAAATAACAGAACGTGCCCCAGTCGTCGCTGCTGATGTCCTCGCGCCAGCGCGTCACCGCCATGTCGCGGTGGCGGCTGTAGCCCCCGCCCGCGCTGCTCACCATGACGTGGTAGCGACCGTTCGACAGCAGTTGCACGGCGGGCCGCGCGCGGTCCGGGTCGGTGACGATACGCAGACTGGTTTCGATCGTGCGTGCCAGCGCCTGCGGCGCCTGTGCCGCCGAGGCATGGCGGTACTCGGTGGCGGTTTTCGGCACCCGTTCCTGCAGCAGCAGCAGGGTGGCGCGCAGGCTGGGATCGGATTCGAAACGCCGCTGCATCGGCCGTTGCTGCAACAGATGATCGAGCGCCAGCAAACTCATGCCCTGGTGATGCGCCATGAACGAGCGCACCACCGCCGCGCTCTGTCCGCGCGGCAGACGCGCCGGGGTGTAGTCCACCGCTTCGTACAACCCATAGCGCCCTTCCACACCGGCAACGGCCAGGCGCTGCAGATTGGCGCAGGCGGCGGCTGGCGCCACCATCAGCGCCAGCGCGGAGGCGTAAGGTGCCACCACCCGCTCTTCGCTCAACCCGCGCTTGAGGCCCAGCCCGGGCACGCCGAAGGCGCGGTACTGGTAATTGAAGTGCGTGTCCTGCGTGTTGTAGCCGGACTCGGAAACGCCCCAGGGCAACCCCAGTTGCTGGCCGTATTCGATCTGCCGCGCCACCGCCGCGCGGCAGGTCTGGTCGAGCAGCGTGCCGGCGTAGTTGGGCATCACCAGCAGGGGCATGAGGTACTCGAACATCGAACCGGACCAGGACAGCAGCACCGGCTCGCCGCCGCTGCTGGTGAGCAGGCGGCCGAGCGCAAACCAACTGTCCTGCGGCAGTTGCTCCTGTGCAATCGCGACATAGTTGGTAAGCCGCGCTTCCGAGGCCAGCAGGTCGTAGAAGCCGGCGTCGAGCCGACGCTCATCGACGTCGTAGCCAATCGACAGCAGGTCGCGCTGGCTGTCGTAGAGAAAGCCGTAGTCCATCAGCGCCAGCGCACCGGCCTGTTGCGCCAGTCGCTCGATGGTCTGGATCAGTACGGCGGCATGTTGTTGCGCGCTGTGGGCAGCGGCCTGGTCATGACGGTGATCGGTATCAGGCATGGATTGCGCGCTGCCATCGGCCAACTGGCGCAGGGTGGGGATGGGGCATGGCTCGGCTTGCGTCGCGGGCGGCGTCCATGCCGCAAACGGGCGCAGCGTGGCGCTGGCATCGCGGCATTGCTCGCGCAGCGCCTGCAGCCAGAGGTCGGTATCGCCGCCCAGTTCGGCATCAAGCGTTTCCACATCGTGCGGCTCGGCATCAAGCGGCACGGCTTCAGCGCAATCCAGCAGGTGTTGCATGCAGGCCGCCACGGCGGCCAGGGTTTGCGGGGGGCTGGCGCGCGCCGCGTCCAGTGCGCGGCGAAACGCATCCAGCGCGGTGGCGTCATCATCGCGGGCGAGCATGGCCTCATGCAGGAGCGCGAAGGTGTCGTCCAGACCTTGCAGCAGGCGCGCGTCGTACAGCGGCTCGTCCACCAGCGCCAGCAGTCCGGGGCGCAAGGTCAGCAGGTGACCGGCGAGATTGCCGCTGTCCACGGTAGAGATGTAGCGCGGTGCCAGCGGCTGCAGGCTGAGGGTGTCGTACCAGTTGAAGAAATGGCCGCGATAGCGCGGCAGATCCTGCATGGTTTGCAGGGTTTGCTCGGTGCGCAGCAGCAGCCGCCCGATGCCGAGGTAGCCGAGGTCGTAGGCCGCCAGATTCGCCAGCAGCGTCAGTCCCATATTGGTGGGCGAGGTGCGGTGCGCGATGACGGGCGCGGGCTGCTCCTGGAAATTGTCGGGCGGCAGCCCGTGGTCTTGCGCGCCGACATGGATTTCGAAAAACGCCCAGGTCTTGCGTGCCAGCCGGCGCAGGAAGCGCAGCGCCTCCGGCGTCGGCACGAATCCCTGCGTCGTCACCGGTTGGCTGATGCGCCAGGCGATGGCGGGCGACGCCAGCCACAGCAGCAGCAAGGGCGCGGCCACGAGCAGCGCGCCCGGCCGTTCCAATAGCAGCGCCAGCGCGGTCAGCAATGCCAGCGCCGGGCCGATCGCCATCGACTTGAACAATCCGGTCAGGGTGTCGCCACTGCCGCGTTCGACCTCTTTGGATGGGTTCCACTGCAGCAGCTTGCGGCGCGTAACCGCCAGGCGCCACAGCGTGCGCAGCACCGCGTCCACGCTGTACTGCGCCTCGTGCGGCAGCCACGCCAGGGTCAGCAGCACGCGCGCGGCCAGCTCGCCGCCGCCGCGCAATGCAGCGCGCAAATGCTGCCTGAGCCGCACATCGCGTGGCTTCTGGAACAAGTCCAATGGCACGGCCAGCAGCGGCGGCACGAACACCACGGCCAGCACCGCCAAGGTCCACGCCGCCATTTGCGCAATGGCGAACCAGCCGAGCAGCAGCAAGGCCAGCAGCGCGGCGGGCACCAGGCTGCGGCGCAGGTTGTCCAGAATCTTCCAGCGCGACAGCGCGGACAGCGGATTGCGCGCGCGCTTGCCACCCGGCGTGCGCGCCCACGGCAGCAGCCACGGCAGCAACTGCCAGTCGCCGCGAATCCAGCGGTAGCGGCGGCTCACATCGCTGCTGTAGCGCGATGGATAGTCCTCGTACAACTGCACGTCGCTGATCAGGCCCGAACGCGCGAAGCAGCCCTCGACCAGGTCGTGGCTGAGGATGCTGTTCTCGGCGAAGCGGCCGTCAAGGGCTTGCTCGAAGGCATCGACGTCGTAGATGCCCTTGCCGATGAACGAGCCTTCGCCGAACAGATCCTGATAGAGATCCGACACGGCGCGCGTGTAGGGATCGATGCCGGCGTCGCTGCCGAACAATTGCGCATAGGCCGAGCGCGCCGCGCTGGGCAGGCTGATGCCCACGCGTGGCTGCAGGATGGCGTGGCCCGCGCTGACGCGCCGCGTGGTGGCGTCAATCACGGGGCGATTGAGCGGATGCGCCATGGCGCCGATGAACTGGCGCGCGGCATCGCGCGGCAACTGCGTGTCGGTGTCCAGGGTGATGACGTACTTGACCTCGGACAACACCTCGGTGCGGCCGACGATCAGCAAGAAACGCGCAGGCCCGGCACCGCGCAGCAAGCCATTGAGCTCGGCCAGCTTGCCGCGTTTGCGCTCGTAGCCCATCCACAACTTGTCGACCTCGTTCCAGCGCCGTGGCCGGTGCAGCAGGAAAAAGCGGTCGGTCTGGGCATCGGGGTGGCGGATGTTGAGCGCATCGATGCGTTGCCTGGCCTGCAGCAGCAGTTCCGCATCCGACCCCAGTACCTCGCTTTGGGCATCGGCGAAATCAGTGAGCAGGGCGAAGTGCAGATGCGTGTCGCGGTTGGCCAGAAAGCGCACCTCCAGCGCATCCACCAATTCGTCCACGTCCTGCGCGCAAGTGAGCATGGCCGGAATCACCACCAGGGTGCGTGCCTGCGGCGGCAGACCGGTGGAAAAATCCAGCCGCGGCAGCATTTGCGGCAGCACCACGATGGAGGCCAGCCAGTTCACCAGGCTGATGGCGAGTTGGCTGCTGATCAGGATCACCGGTACGGCGATCACGGCCCAAGCCCAGCCCTGCAGGCCATCGCGCGACACGGTTTGCAGCAGCGGCCGCGCCAGCAAGGCCAGCAGCAGCACAATCAGGCCCGGATACCAGGTCAGCGGCGCGCGCTGTGCCAGCCGCCGCAAAGTGTTGACCGCCGCGCCGCGCGTGGCGACGCGCTGCTCCAGCGCCGCCAGTCCCTGGTCGACAAGGTAGTAGCCGACATGGTTTTGCACTGCTGACCGTGCGCTGTTCAGCGCGGCGTCCCGCGCGCCACCGCTGGCCAGCTCGATGGCGGCGCGCGCCACCTCGATTTCGCTGCGGGCGCCGCGCCGCGCCAGGCTCTCCACCACGTGGCGGTAGTGATCGCGGGTGACGAAATCCATCGCCGCATAGACCCCGGCCGGGTCCTGCCGCAGCACCTGCTCGACGTGGCTCATGGACTCGACGAACGTGCGCCAGTCCATGCTCGAGAGCATGCGCAAGCTGCCGATGCTGTTGCTGATCGACACCTGGTCGGCGGCCTGCTGCTGCGCCTCCAGTTGCACCAATCGTTCGATGCCGAGTCCGGATTCGGACAGCGCCTGCTCGATCCAGGTCAGTGCCAGCGCCAGCGCCGGCCCTTGTCCTTGCAGCCGTCGCGTCAACTCGGCAACAAAGGAACTGGCCATGGGCGGGTCCGAGCGCGCCATGTCGGCCACCGCGAGCACCACGCTCTTGGGGTCGCTCTCGGCGATCGCGGTCATGCGGTCGGCCCACTGGCCCGCCAGATTGCGGTCGTTCCAGTCCGCCATGACGCGCACCGCCACGCGGCGCAGGTTCTCGATCAAGCCCAGCCGCAGCATGATCGGAATGGCCCACAATTCACCCAGCTTGAGCGGTGTCACCGTCTGGTACGACGCCACGAAGCGGCTCAGGCTCTCGCCATCCACGCGGCCGTCGCCGTGGGCGATGGTTTCCAGCGCGATGTCATAGACGCGCGGCAACTTGGCCGACGGCCCGTTGAGCAGGCGCGGCAGCTCGCGGCTGTAGCCCTTGGGCAAGTCGCGCTGCGCGGTGCGGATCTGTTCCTCGATCAGGTAATCGTTGTCGAGCAACCATTCGGCTGCCGGCGTGATGCGGCGACTCTTGCGCACCGCCTGCGTGAGCATGGCACTGGCGTGCGCCAGCATGGCTTCGTTGTCCGCCAGCCGAGCCAGCAGGGAATTGGACAGCGCCCGCTCGGACGCACGATGCCTGTTGGCCAGCACCACGCCGTACAACTCCATCTGGTCAGCGCTGAGCAACTCGGAGCGCAGCGCGGGTTCGTGTTGAAGGTTGCGACGCAGCATGGATCTGTGGCGAACGATTGCTCTGAGGCGTTGAACGCTGAAGCGAGCGTGCCGTGTGCTGATTTCCAAATCCCGGATTCCTCGAGGATCGAGTGGGCCCTGGTCGATGCCATGGCGGCGCGGGCAATGACTGGTGTCGTATTCCGGCAGCGTACGCTCAATACCGAGTCAGGTGCCTCAACTCGGCTCTGCCGCAAGCCATCGCCGTGCGATGCCTACCCGCGCGGGCCTTGTCGCGACGCACCGAGAACACGGAACGAACAGCTCGCTGTTGCATGCCGGCGTCTGCCCATGGCAGCGTTCAAAGCCGGTAGCAGCCGACCTCATGATCAAGGGGGAAACCCCCGCTCTGCCGGGGCGACTCCAAAAAGTTTGACAGCTCCAGGAGTCTGCCTCATCCCGTGCTGCTGTGGGCTCTTGATCTCCACCGATTGCGAACAGGCCATTGCTTTGCGGGGCCGGCAATCGCAAAGCCCCCGGCTCTGCCGGAGGATACCTGCCTCGGCGCGCTGTCGCCGCAACCCATCAGTCGGGTTGCTGGTTGACCGCGTCGAGTCGCGCAACGGCCGCGCTCACATCCTGGTCGTGTATCGCCTGGGCGTTCTGCTCACATGCGGTCTGCGCATCGGCTGGCTGCATCGCGCACTTTTCCTGCGCGACCTTGAGGTTGCCCTCGATGCGTGCGATGGCGACGTTGTAATCCGCTTTGGCTTGCGCCTTGGCCTGGATCACCGTGGCCTTGTTGATAGAGTGATCGGCAGCGGCAGTCGCATTCGCGATTTTGATATTGGCATTCTGTTGCGCCGTTACCAGATTGCGGTTGGCGGCATCGACGGCGGGCTGCGCGGCCTGGCTCGCCTTGGCTACATCCGTCGCGCGATTGCGCGCGGCTTGATTCACGTCACTTTGCGTAGGCCTGCCACAGGCCGAAAGCGCGAGCGCCAATCCGATAACCAAAATCTTGGATGTGTTGTTCACAATCACTACCCTCTGAACAGAAATTCGATGCCGCCACGCAGGGCAGGCAAACGCTGCGTCGCAGCGAACCCCCGTGGTGCGATGTCGCGCCGGTGCGGGCTGCATGCGAGCGCGCCACCAGGATTCCGTGTCGCGCCCGATCTCGCTGGTGGCCCGGCCAGTAGCCGAGCCCTGCAAACCGACGATCGCGCACCGGTGGGGTAGCAGGCGGCTCTATCTGGCTCTGCTGATGGTGAACTTGCCGACGCTGATGCCCAGATCGACACCTTGGCCTGAACCCGCCAGCGCCAGCGAGACCGTGCCCTTGGTCAGGACTTGCGCGGAGCCTGATTTCACCAGACCGGCGTTGACTTCGCCCTGTGCGTACGAGCCCAGCACGTCGTCAATGGTATGCACGTCGGTGAAGGTGCCAACGCCATTGTCGATGCGTGACTTGCCAGCGGTGAGACCCACGCCTTGCGCGGTGATCTTCACGTGCATGGACGTTCCATTGGTGCAGGTCACCAGGCCGGTGCCCTCCACGTGCTTGTAGATGGCCGACCAACTGGTGGTGTTGAAGTGCATCTTGCAATCGAGCTTGGCCCCGGCGGCCGACGCGTACTGTGGAATCATCGCGCTGGCGGCGAACACGGTCAGCAAACCCAGTAACGGTAGATAACGTTTTGTCATGATCTGATCTCTGTGGCGGGGGGAATTCATCCCGCAGTGGCCCCGCGCAAGGCCCGAACAACCTCAGGCCTTGTGCGGGCATGCGGGGCGTGTAGCGGCGCAGCCGATACGGACCCAGGTCGAACTCAGCGACCGCCCGCGGGCGGAGCACTTTTCTCGAAGGCCTTCTGGCCGTCACGGTGCTTGTCAGCGCCGGACTTTTCGTGCTGCCCGGTCTCCTGCTTGTCGCGGTTGCCGGGCATCGCGGGTGCGGCTTCGTGCTTCTTGTCGTTGCCCGGGTTGGACTTGTAGGGTGCGTCGTGGTTTTGATTGCTCATTGCGTTGACTCCGTCGGGTGGACCCTCGTCGCGAGGGTGGGAAAGTCGCGATGACCACGGCACAGCGTTGTCGCTGCGTGCGATCAGCGCTCCATGGATTGAATGGGGGAGGAGCGTTGCATTGGAGATGTCGGAGCGCATCCATCCCGGACTTGCTCCGACGCGCCCAATCCGGCGCACTTCCCGCGTCGCTCCTGCTCTGCGGGAAGTCCGGTCGCGTGTCCATGCACGACCGTTTGGGGCGTTTGCCCCGTGCTCGACAGGCGCGATGTCGCGGCGCGTCCTGATTCCTGGCGCGCATCACCGTGGCGCCATCCGCATCGCCGCGAGTCCATGCGTCTGTGCTGACGCGTCGCTGCGATGTCACGATGCAGGTTGCGCTCGCGGCGCTGGCGCGTCTGTGCGATGACGTACACAGGGCGCGCCGGATAAATATTTACTGCTCGCATGGAACGGTCTAATCTGTCGCCGTTTCAAAACCGGGGAGGTGCCCATGCCTGCAGTGTCCGCGCTGATGAAGAATCAGCTTCTTGCGGTGCTGCCCGAACCGGAATTGGCGCGCTGGGTACCTTACCTGGAGCCGGTCGAGATGCCGCTGGGCGAAGTGCTCTACGAGCCCGGCAGCCACGTGACCCACGTGTACTTCCCGGCCACCGCGATCGTGTCGCTGCTGTATGTCATGGAGAACGGCGCCTCGGCGGAGATCGCCGTGGTGGGCAACGAGGGCGTCGTCGGCATTTCGCTGTTCATGGGCGGCGATTCGACCACCAGCCGCGCGGTCGTGCAAAGCGCCGGTACGGGCTTCCGGATCAACGCCCGCTTGCTGATGCTGGAGTTCACCCGCGGTGGCCCGGTGCTGCATCTGCTGCTGCGTTACACGCAGGCGCTGATCACGCAGATGGGGCAGACCGCCGTGTGCAACCGCCACCACTCGCTGGATCAGCAGTTATGCCGCTGGCTGCTGTTGAGCCTCGATCGACTGCAGTCCAGCAACCTGGTGATGACCCAGGAATTGATCGCCAACATGCTCGGCGTGCGTCGCGAGGGCGTGACCGAAGCAGCCGGCAAATTGCAGCAGGCCGGACTGATCAAGTACCAGCGTGGCCACATCACCGTGCTGGATCGGGCCGGGCTGGAGCGGCGCGTCTGCGAGTGCTACGCGGTGGTCAAGCATGAATACGAGCGGCTGCTGCCGAAGCAGCGCGCGACCTGAGCGCAG